>CAZLIE010000004.1:0-59066 GCA_964559345.1 uncultured Terriglobales bacterium | reverse complement strand
ACATGTGGTGGGCCCAGACGAGGAAGCCGAAGACGGCGATCGCGATACTCGAGAATGCCACCGCGCTGTAGCCGAAGATGCGCTTGCGCGAGAAGCAGGTGACGACCTCGCTGATCACGGCGAATCCCGGCAGAATCATGATGTACACCGCGGGGTGCGAATAGAACCAGAACATGTGCTGGAAGAGCACCGGATCGCCGCCCAGTTGCGGATTGAAGATGCCGATATGGAATCCCCGTTCCAGCGCCACCAGGACCAGCGTGATCGCCAGGACCGGCGTTCCCAACACCATGATGATGCTGGCCGCGTAGTTCGACCAGACGAACAATGGCATGCGGAACCACGTCATGCCCGGAGCCCGCATGCGGTGCACGGTCACGATAAAGTTCAGTCCAGTGAAGATCGAGGAGAAGCCGGCAATGAGAATTCCGACCGCAGTCGCAATTACATGCGTGTTCACGTACTGCGTGCTGAGCGGCGTATAGAAAGTCCAACCGGTATCCACGCCGCCGCTGATGATGGCGGCGAGCATGAAGGCCACGCCGATCATGAATATGTACCAGCTGGCCAGGTTGATCTTTGGAAACGCCAGATCGCGCGCGCCAATCATGAGTGGGATGAGGAAATTGCCGAGCGTCGTCGGAATCGATGGAATCAGGAAACCGAAGATCATCACCACGCCATGCATGGTGAACAGCTTGTTGTAGGTGTCTGACTGAAACAGGTCCGGACCAGGCGTGAGCAACTCCAGCCGAATCAGCGTCGCCATCAGTCCGCCGAACAGGAACAGCACCGTGATCACGACCAGATACATCACGGCAATACGCTTGTGGTCCTTGGTGAGGAACCACGATCTCGGACCGGTGGGCCCGGTCAGGTAATTGTCTGCCGGTATTTCGAGCGCGACCGGGGCCTGCGTGACGGTACTCATTGTTGCTGCTCCCTTGGGGTTGCCTTGGGCTTTGCCGGAGCATTCTTGTTCCCTGGCGTGACGTTCTGCCGGGGTGCAGGTTCGCTCGGTGAAGGTTCCATGGCGGGCTGTTGCACCGGCACAGCACTGGTGCGCGGCATGGGCGTCGTATTCGTGCCGGGTTTGCTTACATCGATGCCCTGCTGGATCTTATTTAAATTGACTGGTGGCTCCTGCTGCGTATTGGTCTGCAACTGCAGCAGTTGTCCGTTATAAGTAAGCGACTTTATGTATTCGATGATCTGGATCATCTCATCTTCGTTGAGCTGACCCTGGAACGTCGGCATGATGTTCTGGTAGCCGTAAACGAGCTTGGCGCTGGGATTCAGGATCGATTCGCGGATATAACTCTCGTCCGCCAGAACCGTGCGGTTGTCACTCATGCGCTCCATGCGTCCAAATAGATTGTAAAGATTCGGAGCGCGCGCATTGTCGGCTCCGGTGTGGCAGGTGACGCATCCCATCGAGGCGAACACTTTTTGTCCTTCGGTCGCCATTGAGCCAAAGGCTCCTGAGCTGCGCAGCCATTGCTCGTAGTCGTCTCGCGACATGGCGGTCACTTCGCCAACCATACCCGAGTGTTTAGTGCCGCAATACTCATTGCAAAACAAGCGATAAGTTCCGGGCCTGGTCGCCTCAAACCATGCGTTGGTATAGCGGCCGGGCAGAACGTCAACCTGGGCGCCGCGAAATGCCGGAACAAAGAACGCATGGATCACGTCTTGTGAAACCAGTGTCATGCGGACTGGCATGCCCACGGGGACATGAAGACTGTTGATCTCGCGCTGTCCGCCGGGATGCTGGAACTTCCACATCCACTGCTTGCCGACACCGTACACGTCAATCGACGATTTCGGCGGATGCTGTTCCTGAAAGAAGAGCACTGCGCCCCAGGCGAAAATCACCAGAGCGATCCCCAGCGGCACCATCGTCCAGAAAATTTCCAGCGGAATGGAGCCATGGATCTGAACTGCGACCGGATGCCGCTCTTTCCGGAACTTGATGGCGAAGACCAGAATGAGCAGCGCGACAAGAACCGTGAAGAAGATGGTGACGCCCAGAATAAAGAAGAAGAGCGCGTCCACGCGTGGGGACATCGTCGAGGCCGATTCTGGGAACAGCGGAAAATACTTAGGCAGCATGATCTATGAAGTCCGTCCTGTCCTGGATCTGCCTTCGTGTGCGTCATGGCGCAACATCATCAGGATGAATCCTCCCAGCACGAGCACCGTCAAAATCCCTCCAAGCCGCATCACTCGCATGGCAATCGCGCCGTAATGACCGGTGGTGGGATCGTAGTGGTAACAATAAAGGATGAGCTGATCGACCACGGTTCCAATGTGGTTCTTTGAAGCCTGGATCAGACCCAGCCGCAGATCTTTCGGCGAATACTCGATACCGTAGTAGTACTGAGAGAGTCGTCCGTCGGGCGTGGCAATCTGTACTCCGCTGGCATGCGCGTACTGCTGAATGCGCGGATCGTAAACGTAGCGGAAGCCGACTGCCTTTGCGAGCTGATCGATCTGGTCCTGCTTGCCGGTAAGAAAGTGCCAGCCTTGCTGCGATGTCGGACGCTGATAGCGGTGTAGATAAACTTCTTTGGTCTTCGCAGCAATGTCGGGAGTCTCGCGCGGATCGATGCTTACGGTCACTATGTCGAACTCACGTCCGGCATCGAATTTCAAAACTCCCAGCGAGCTGGCGAGTCCATTGAGCACTTGCGTACACAGCATGGGGCACTTGTAGTACACCAGCGAGAGAATCACTGGACGAGTGCCAAAGTAGTCGCCGAGCTTCACGTCTTTGCCGTATTCATCCTTGAACTGGAGATTGAGCGGAAGCTGCTGATTCAAGTGCTGGTCGATACCGACCTGTTGCAGAATCAATGGACGCTGGTCCTGCCGCTGTCCGCCGCTGGTCGGCTGCATTCCACCCACCGAGCCGGAGTCCTGCTGCTGCGCACAGAGCGGCAGAGCGAGGGCGATCAGCAACATCAGCGACTTGATTCCTTTTTCCATAACTGCTGTACGACTCACTGCATTTTCCCTTCTACTGCTAGCGCAGCTTGGGTCTTACGTCACCGCGCTATTGCTCTAGAGCTCTCGATAGAATTTCGAACCATTCCGGTTGACTCAGCTGGCTGCGGCAGCGGTGTCCCAGGCCTGGGCTGCATCGCCGGCAGTCCCTTCTGCACCACCATGCGCATCGCCTGATCTATCGGGATATTCACCTTGCCGGAATTCTTGTCCAGGACAAAGTACTGGTTCAAATAGGCGTCTTCTGCCTGGCGCTGCAGGGCAAGGTCGCGCACCTCGTCATTTTGCAAACGCGGCTGTGGGAAACGGGTGATACGCATGCGCGATTCGGCGTCCACCATCTCCATCGAGCTAGGCTCTTCAGCCCGGTTCGATGGAGTACGCATCTTTCTCGCGCCTTCAATCACATTGTTTTCCGCAGAGCGAATCCAGGGATCGCGCAAGTCCTGCTGGTCTTCTTTGATTGCGTAATTGGTCGCGAAGTGAAAAACGCCATACAGCAACGCGAAGATCACGATGCCGGAGAACATCAGGAAGACGATGAACGCTACCACGCCAGTGATATTGACGTCATTGACTTCGTGGCCGACCTGGGGGTCTTTCGTCCTCAGGCCTGAGCCTTGCGGCCTCATCGGCTTAGGCGGTTGCATGTTCATGCTCCAGAAGTTCCTCGAGCTGCGGATCGTAGCCGACCAGGACCGGACGCGATTTCAAGTTGCGGATGTACGAGAACACCCAGAACCCGCCGATCGCAAGCGGCGCTGCCAGATACATCCAGTTGAAAGCGATTTGCGGAATCTGCTGTGGATCGCGGAGAAAGTTTGGCTCGACCATCCAATAAAGATCGACGATGCGAACAAAAATGATGAACGTACAGAGCGGAACCATGAACGCAGGCTGCTTCTTCAAACGCCGCGAGAGCAACAACGCAAACGGTACCGCAAATTCGAAGAGGATCAGGAATCGCGATACGCCGAGCCAATGGCCGGCCATGCGGTTCAGGTAATAGCCGATTTCGTCCGGCAGATTTCCTGACCAGATGATGAGCCACTGCGAAAACGAGAGATACGCGTACAGCATTACGAATGCGAGGAGCAGCTTGCCGATGTCATGCATCTCGGTTTTTCGTAGGGTGCTGCGCAGCGGCTCCTGCTGCGAGAGAAGCAGCACGGTGATGATGCATACGGAAAATCCCGTGAGCCCCTGCCCCGCAAGATAGATGAGGCCATAGATGGTCGAGTACCAGGTGGCGTCGAGTGACATGACCCAGTCAACGACGGCAAAAGTCATCGTAAGCGAATAGACGACCAGCCCGATTCCGCTCAGGTTTTCGAAGATGCGCTGCCAATCGCGTCCAGCAGGATTTTCGTCGCGCTGTATCGACCAGCGGCGAAGCGCGCTCGAGAATCCCCACCAGATCAAGAAATAGAGTACCCATCGGATGGTGAAAAATGTCGGATTCAGCATGAGCTGCTTGTGCAGGACAACTTTCTGCGCATCCCAGGCAAGCATCTTGAAGCGCGGGCCATCCGTGATCCACGGATACAGGTGTCTCATGCCTACGAGGATCGGAACAAACAAGACAAACAGCAGAGGGAATTGCGCCGCTCCCGCCTCCAGTGGGCGCCGAATGATGAGGCCCCACTTGCCGCCTGCGAGATGGTTCACCATCAGCAACGCCATGCACCCCAGGCTCGCGCCGACCCAGAGCAGATAGCCGGCCAGATACGCGCGCAGGAAATGGTCATAGCCGAGCGGACTCACGAGCGCTCCGATGATCAACACAATCGCCGCGATCACGCCGACCATGAGCGCACGCCGCTGATATCGGTCGAGCAGCCACAAGGGGGCCATCCGGTCTTCGGGCAAGTGTGTCAGGTGTCCAGTGCTCACTTCTTCTTTTCCTTTTCCGGTTCCTGCGGCGACATCGAATTCTTAGGGCGCTCGCTGCCCTCGATCTGCTCTCGAATCATGGCGGGATTCGGATTCGCTCCCGCCGATGACAAACCTTCATGGCTTCCCTTGCCTCCAGAGGCGAGCGCCTGTTGCACTGGCATGCCCTGGATGGTGACCTGGGAGATGTCTTTCACGTTGCCGCGCTGGTCAGCAGGCACGTCCGCGATGGTCCCGCTCTGCGCCGACTGCAAAGCGCGGATGTAAGCCGCGATGGCCCAGCGATCTGCGGGATCAATCTGCGAAGCGTAATCGGGCATCGCACCCCAGCCGTGACTGATGACGTCGTAAAAGTGGCCGACGGGCTGCGTGAGATATTTCTGATCGTGGAAATTCGCCGCCTGGCGATATCCGCGTTTCACGATCATCCCGTTGCCGTCGCCAACCCGCGAATGGCAGGGCGAGCAGTAGATATCGTAACGCTCGCGTCCTCGCTCCATTACGGCTTCGGTAACGGGAAACGGGAAGCGGTCCTGCTCTTTGCTGCCGATTTTTCCGCTGTAGAAATATTCGTTCTCGTGCAGCTCTCCGCGGGCTATGGTCCCGGCAACCGGCTCCTGTGCGGAACGGCCGTTGGGGAAGAACTCACTGCTGCGCAGGGGGACGTATTTGGGCTGGTTGTGCATGTCCTGGCGACAGCCCGCCATGCCAATCACAACACAACCGGCGAGCAGCACGCGCGTGAGTCGTCGCGCCATTGCGGAGCGGCGGTTCAATTCGGCACCTCGGTGACGACGCGCGCATCCGTCTGCTCAAGAAATTGTCTCGTGGTCGTCAGGTCGAAGCGCGGATCGGCAGACTCGATGCACAAGAAGAATTTGTCCTTGCTGGCCAGCGCAAAGTTAGGCGCGTTGAAGACCGGGTGATATGGCATTGGCAGCCCGTTCATTACCAGCATGCCGATTACGGCGGCCAGGGCCGCGCCCAGCACAGTGCATTCAAACGTGACGGGAATGAACGCGGGCCAGGAGTGCCACGGCTTGCCGCCTACATTGATGGGATAGGCGATCACCGACACCCAATACTCGAGCGAGTACCCACCCATGCCGCCCAACAAGCCGCCGATAAGCACCACCAGCGCCACACTGTTTTTGTGAAAACCGATGGCTTCCGCTGCGGGCTCTATCGGGAAAGGCGAATAGGTATCCATCCGCCGGTATCCATTTTTATAGGCGTTCTCGGCGGCGTTCAACAGACCGGGAACGTTGTCGTACTCCGCCAGCAAACCGTATAAGCCCCGATCCATCATTGCAGGTTCTCCTGAGCGATGGCATTGATTCGCGATTGCGGTAGCAACGCGCGCAATTCAAAGATTGAGATCATGGGCAGAACGCGGATGAAGAGCAGGAACATCATCGTAAAGAATCCCAGAGTACCGATGAACGTCGCATAGTCCCAGCGCGTAGCCTTGTATGTGCCCCAAGAAGATGGGAGAAAGTCGCGGCTCAAGCTGGTGACGACGATGACGAAGCGCTCCAGCCACATGCCGATGTTCACGACGATAGACATGAACCACAACATCACCGGCGAGTTGCGCACGCGGCGGAGCCACAACAATTGCGGCAGGGCGATGTTGCAGGTGATGAGCATCCAGTAGAAGTAGCCCATCGGCCCGGTCGCCCGGTTCTTAAACGTAAACATTTCATAGCGGTTGCCGCTGTACCACGCGATGAAGGCTTCCATGAAGTAGCCGTAGGCCACGATCAGTCCGGTCGCGAGCATCACCTTCGCCATGTTCTGCAGATGGCGCATGGTGATGAAGTCCTTCATGCCGTAGGCGGCGCGGATGGGAATCATCAGCGTCAGCACCATGGCAAATCCCGAGTAGATCGCTCCGGCCACAAAATATGGCGGGAAGATCGTGGTGTGCCATCCGGGCATGACGGAAACAGCGAAATCCCAACTCACTACGGTGTGTACCGACAGCACCAAGGGCGTGGAGAGGCCCGCCAGGAGAAGGTAAGCGGTCTCATATCGCGCCCAGTGGCGGCCTGAACCGCGCCATCCCATCGAGAGCACGCCATAGATCGCACGGGTCAGGCGATGCTTGGCGTTGTCACGCAAGGTAGCGATGTCGGGGATCAATCCGGTAAACCAGAACAGCAACGAGACGGTGAAATATGTGGAGACGGCAAACACGTCCCAGATGAGCGGACTGCGGAATTGCGGCCACACGCCCATCGTGAGCGGAATCGGGAAGAGCCAGTACGCAGCCAACCAGGGACGTCCGGTGTGCACCAGCGGGAACATGCCCGCGCACATCACGGCGAACAGCGTCATGGCCTCTGCAGCGCGGTTGATGGAGGTACGCCAGCTTTGTTTCAGCAGCAGCAGAATGGCCGAGATCAGGGTTCCGGCGTGACCGATTCCGATCCACCACACGAAGTTGACGATGGCAAAGCCCCAGCCTTCCGGAATCGTGATTCCCCAGATGCCGACGCCCTTCCAGAACAGGTATCCAAACGCGACGAGCAGCATCTGAACAATGCTGAACGCCAACAGCAAACCGAAGATCCAGCCGAGCGGCGTGCGCGAGGTCAGCACCGTGCGCATGACCTTCTCGGTCACCGAGGTGAACGTGTGCCCGGGCGCAATTACAGGTGGATCGACCAGGTAAGGCCGGCTTGCTGGTGGAAGGTCAGTGAGGCCTTTAGTTGCCATGATTAAGATTCGGCTCCAACGTAGCTCTTACCGGGAACATCTGTGCGATCGCCAATCTCAAAGTTGGGGTTGATCACATTCGCAATATATGAAAGACGGGGGCGGGTGTTGAGGTCGGTGAGCACTCCATAGTTCCGCGGCTGCGCCTTGATCTTCACCACTCGACTGTCCTTGTCATTGATGTTGCCGAAGACGATGGCGTCAGTCGGACATGCCTGCTGACACGCAGTGACGACTTCTCCGTCGCGGATCACGCGCCGGGCGTTCGGATCCTTTTCCTGCTCCTTCACTTCCTCGACTTCAGCCTGGATCCTCGCGGCATTGACGCGCTGAACGCAGAACGTACATTTCTCCATCACACCGCGGCTGCGAACGGTGACGTCTGGATTGCGCATCGGCTTGAGGCTGGGAGTTTCGTAATCAGAAAACAGCATGAAATTGAAGCGCCTCACCTTATACGGGCAGTTATTCAGGCAGTAGCGCGTGCCGACACAACGGTTGTAAACCATCATGTTGATGCCCTCCGGCGTGTGCATGGTCGCGCCTACCGGACACACAGGCTCGCAGGGCGCATTCTCGCAGTGCTGGCAAAGCATTGGCTGGAAGAAGGCTCGCGGATTGTGCAGGTCTCCGGTGAAGTAAGCGTCGATTCGCAACCATTTCATGTCGCGACCGACCTTTACCTGCTCCTTACCGACGACCGGCACATTGTTCTCCGCCTGGCAGGCGATCACGCATGAATTGCAGCCGACACAGGAGTTCATGTCGATTGCCATGCCCCACTGGTATCCGCGCTCGTAATCGTACCCGGGATAAAGACTGTTGTTCGACTTGGGATCTTCGTCGTACCTTTCGCCGTGCGCGAAATGCGGGTCTTTTTTGTACTCGTCGTACGAAGCCACGCGAATGATGTCCCGGTTTATGGCCTCCGAGCCTTGCACTGAGCGGTTCTCGAATTGCTTTTTGCCATGGGCATCAATCAGGGTGAAGTTCTGGACCACCGCGAGTTTGTAGCTCCCGCCGGTCTTCTCGATCTTCTGCACTGTCGCAATTGCGGGAGCCTTGCTGCTGCGGATCACGTAAGGGTTGAATCCAAAGTCATTGCCGACGCGTCCGGCAAACTCGCGTCCATAACCGAGATGCAGCGTGATGCTGTTGTCCGGCATGCCATAGACAACCAGCACTGGCGCCTCGACGGCGCGTCCATCGACGGTGATGCGTACGACGTCTTCCTGGTTGAAACCGTGGTTCGTGGCAGTGTCGATGCTCATCATCGCCGCGTTGTCCCACTCGAGGCGGATTACTGGCTTTGGACATTCCTGCAGCCATGCATTGTTGGCAAAGCGTCCGTCATAAATTGTCGGATCAGGGCGGAAGACGACCTCAATGGTGTCTTTGCTGAGTTTGGCCGGCAGCTTTGCGCTTGTGCCGTTCACGCTCACCGTGCGCGCTGCAGAAGCCGTGTTCGGGATGATTCCGTCGTGCAGCCATTTGCGGAAATTGGCGCCGAAATCGCCGGCAGCGTGTCCGTTCTGCTGCCAATAGGTGGATAGCGCCTCGTAGGGCGTCATCTCTGGGGTGTCGGTAAATAGCGCCACCAGTTCATGTGCGCTTCGACCACCGTACAGTGGAGCCAGAAGCGGCTGGCTCAGCGATGAGTTCCCGTCAAATGCGCGAGCGTCGCCCCAGCTCTCCAGATAATGCGCTCCATGCAGGTGCCACTGCGAGGCGCGCGTGGTCTCATTGCGATAGAGGCTGAGATGGACGTTGGTTGCCACCTTTTCCGTTGCGCCTTCGAAATCGAGATCCACTGGGGCGTTGTAAACCGGATTGCCGGACAACATCACCAGCATGTCCACCTTGCCGGCGCGCATGTCGCTCGTCAGTTCGCGGATGCCGGCGAGCTGGTCGGCGGGAACAGGCTCGTACGGCTCGGTATAGATGACTGTCTTGCCAACATTTCCAAGCGCCTGGTTGATCTGTGCCGCAATCACGTGCAGCTCGGGAGGTTGCTGCTCGCCGGGAATGACCAGCGATGCGCCCGCGTTCGCCTTCAGGTCCTTGCCCAGCGCCTGCAGAAACTTCCCTTGCTGGTCAGTCCAGTTACCACCTGCTGCACCGGTTCCCGCGCCCAGCGCAGCCGCAAGCGCGGCGGCAAAGTACACAATGTCTGACGCCCGCATCGGCAAGCGGTTGTCCGCAAGCGCCCCAGTGGTGGTGTGGAAGCTCTCGACCACATACAGCCGGTTCATCTCGACACCGGATTGCATTTTTCTGCGGCTGATGAAATCGCGCGAGTATCGGATGAAGCCGGGGAATTGCGAACCGGACAGGAAATCCGCATCGAGTGAGAGAACTACATTGGGTGCATCGAGCTCGTACACCGGCTCGACATATTGGCCTGTTGCCATCCGCAAGCCATTGCGGTTGGCGTCACGATTCACCGGGTCCCACTGATACCACTTCGCGTTAGGAAATTTCTTGAGAACCGTCTGGAGCTGCCACGCGAGCGTTGGCGAGATGACCGTCTCGCTCAAGAAGCGCAATCCGCTTCCGCCCGAGTTGACGGCCTTCGCCTTGTATTGGTCAACCGCGTTATGGAAGTCGCCCCAGTTGCGCAGCTCGCCCCGATAACTGGAACTCATCGATCGATCGGGATCATATAAATCGAGGATGGATGCCTGCGCGAAGACGTCCGTAGCTCCGTTCGACGCAGGATGCTGCGGATTGCCCTCGATCTTCGTCGGGCGATACTCATTGCTCTTGACCAGCAGTGGAATCGCGCCGGTGGGGAACGCCATGGTGGTGGCGAAAAACTTGGGCACGCCGGGGATCAAATCCTCCGGCTGTTTCACGTAGGGGACGATCGGCTCTTCGGGCTGACGCGTACAGGCGGTGACTCCCGCCAGCGCCATCGATGCGCCCATCAGCTTCAAAAAATTGCGGCGAGAAACGCCATTCGACAGCTCCGCCGCGCCGGCAGGAAACTCATTCTCGAGCAACTCGTCAAATCCCTCTTGATCGACGAGTTCCTCCAGGCTGCGCCAATACTTCTTGCCCGATGCGGACGAGAGCCTCTCCCGAACCTCCTGCAAAGTCAGCTTGGGCTTGCGTGGGGCCGGCGCAGTGTCGATTCGCACCAGATCTTCGCGCTGATTCTCCATGTCTCCCTTTAGAGTGTCACTTACGCAATTGCCTGCCAGACAGCTATCGATGGCAGGTTTCGCAGCTTTGAATTTCATTTGGTGTCCGCACGTGATACTGCGCGACCAGATACTTGCCCAGCGACATCTGGTCGGTAAATACGCGCGGGTTCTTCATCGGCTGGCCCGACTTCTGCTCGAACGGTCCATTCACAGAGCAGTTCCCGGAGCCTTGCTCACACCAGACCTTGTCGTCTTTGCTGGGGCCGGTCCAGCCCATGTTGTAAATCGGATCGCCAGTAGGGCGGATGTTCTTCGCCGGGTTGCGATGACAATCGAGGCACCACTCCATCTGCAGACTCGCGTGCTGATACGTGAGCGCCATTTCATCGACTGGGCCATGGCATGAGGCACATCCAATGCCCTTGTTGATGTGGATCTCGTGATTGAAATAGACGAAATCGGGAAGATCGTGGATTTTCGTCCACCAGATTGAAGTGTTGTTTCGATAGCTGGAACGCACCGGCTCGAGGATGTCGGCGTTGGTCCAAATCTCGGAGTGGCAATTCATGCACGTCTTGGTCGGCGGAATACCGGCAAAGCTCGAATTCTCCACTGACGTATGGCAGTAGCGGCAGTCCAAGCCGAGCCCGGCGACGTGGTGCTGGTGACTGAATGGCACCGGCTGCTCCAGCCGCTCGCCTTGCCGGGTAACGTACGGAGAACGCTGTAACTCGTTCAACGTGAGTGCCAAGCTTGTGACGACCAGGCCAAGGATGACAATGCTCATCCGCGCCAGCCCGTTTGCACCGCGGTTAAAAACTTGTGGCATCTAAACGCGTCCTGACCTTAAACGGCACGTGAGACCGCGGAGGTTCCGCGGAGTTAATGAGTGCAACGGCTTACGCCAAAAACAAAAATGAGATTAAGAAATAAAACGGACGATTATAGCAGGCGCGAATTTTTCGCAAAGACTCTGCAAAAAAAAATCTCGATCAAGCCGAAATGGAAAAGACGTGAAAATATTGTTTCGGCTTTCCGTATCAAAATTCTCCAATGCTGCGGGTATAGTAAACGGCACAACGGCCTCACTCCTCTTCCCCGATTCGGCTCCGCCGGATGCGATAATGGGCACTGGCCAGGTATCGCTGAACCACTGATGCGCATTGCGTTCGCATTTTCGTTGCTGGCACTCACCGCGTGCAGTCTGGCTTACTACCTTATTGCGCTGTGGAGCGCGTTTGTTTTCCGTCGCAACCGCGATCCCTACAGGGCGGAATTCTCGTCGCCTGCGGTATCGATCCTTAAGCCACTCAAGGGCGCCGACCGCGAGATCTACTCCAGTTTCCGCAGCCACTGCCTGCAAAATTACGAGGACTACGAAATCATCTTCGGCGTCAGTGATCTTGATGATGATGCCGTCCCGCTCGTGAAACAATTGATGGCCGAGTTTCCACATCGCAGTATTCGCCTGGTCGCGTGCCCCGAGACGCTCGGCATGAATCGCAAGGTCAGCAACCTCGTCCAGATGCTGCGGCACGCAAAGTACGATCACGTCATCGTCAATGACAGCGACATCAAAGTTTCTCCGAACTATCTGCGCAATGTGATGTCGCACTTTGCGGATCCCAAGGTCGGACTCGCCACGTGTCCTTACCGCGGAGTGGCCGGGCATGATCTAGGTTCACGACTGGAGTCGCTGGGAATATCCACCGACTTCATTCCCGGAGTGCTCACCGCCAGCCATCTCGAATCTGGAATTCACTTTGGTCTTGGCTCGACGCTCGCCATGAGCCGCACTGCACTCGAAGCCATAGGCGGCTTTGAGACGATCGTAGACCATCTCGCGGATGACTTCGAGTTAGGTGCGCGAATATCCGACGCAGGCTTTCGTGTCGTGCTGGCGCATGAGACCGTCGAAACCCTGCTCCCGCGCTATACCTTTGCAAAATTCTGGGAGCATCAACTGCGGTGGTCGCGCAGCACGCGAGATTCACGGCCCAGAGGCTATCTCGGTCTGGCGCTTACGTTTGGACTTCCCTGGGCAATTCTGTCTGTACTGGTCGCACCCCAATGGGAATGGACATGGATATTGCTCGTCGCAGTGCTGCTCACGCGATTGGGGATTGCCGTACTTGTTGGTCGTGCAATCTTGAATGACAACGCCGTGAGCAGACGTCTGTGGCTCTTGCCGCTTCGAGACATGATTGCCCTGTGTGTCTGGGCCTGGAGCTATGCAGGCGACACGGTCACCTGGCGTGGCGAGAAGTTCCTGCTGAAGAATGGCCACATGTATCCGATCTCGCGGGCCGACCATGATCGCCCGCATCCGGTGGGTTCTGCGCCGGGGCAGAGCGAGTCATTCTAAAGAACGGTGATCTGACAAAGCAGGCTAGCTTGGCAACTAACGGTTGCTGAGCACCATTTTGCCGCCGCTCGCGCCGATGAGATTGCCCTTCTCCACTATCTTGGGAATATCATCCCGCGGACTGAGTAGGAAAACTCTCTTGGGTCCGTTCCAGAGTTTCGCGAATGCTGCGTCATCATCGAAAATCTTTGGCGCATCCGGGAAGAAGGATCCGTACCAGAGATTCGCGCTGCGTCCATTCAGAATCCTTACTTCATGCCTCAAATAAAAATTCAGCGTGGATCCTGATTCGTACTCGCCATTAATTTCAACAATGTCTTGCGGAGCAAATCCCGCCTTCTCAATGGCTCGTGCCAGGGGCTTGGACGAGAGCACCGGGGAAAAGATCACGAGCGCGGTTTGCACCGCATATAAAACGCTGATCATCGTGATCGTCAGCGTAACATTCGCGTTGCGAACTACACCCCGCCGGCGCCAGTAGAAATTGAATCCCGCCCCGAGCAGAAGTGCGCAGGCGAACAGGATCAGCGGGCCACGGAAGAATCCCATCGCCTGCGGAGTGAGGTCGAGCATGTGCCCCATCGACAACGCATAGTCGCTGGAGGCACTGGGCCTCTCGTTCAGGGCATCCGCGATGTCCCGGTCGCCGGGCGGCTTGGATGAAAGCAGAACCGCACTGGCTGCGAGAAATACGACTACGCAAACCGCAAGCAGCGCCGCTGAGGAAATCAGTCCAGTTTTTCGCAGGCGACTGTTCGGTTCCGATTCATCCTCACGCGCGAGCCAGCTACCAATCAGGAGCGCGATCGCAGGGATGGCCGGCAAAACGTAGTACTCCTGTCGCGTCGAAAAACTAAAGAACAGGAGAACCAGCGCCGCCCACGCACTCGCAAGCAGATTGGCGCGCGTACGCAGGCTCATCGCCGACTCTAACGTGCTCAATCGATGAGGAACCTCTTTGATCGCCTGCAGCACAAAGCTGCTCCATGGGAATAACCAGACAAGCATCAGTCCCCAGAAAAGCCACAAGGGAACCGTTCCGTAATCGCGCGGAATACGTTGGTTCAAATAGCGGAGCCAATGCTCATTGACGAAATAGAACCAGAAGAACCCGCGTACGGTGCCCTGCGTCGGATTTCGCAATCCGGCGAGAACGTGCCACGGAGCGGCGATCGCCAGAAAGATCAGCGCACTTGAAAGGAGCCGCATTCTGGCCAACCGCTTCAACTCGTTCGCGAGAAAGGCAAACACCAGAACAATACCGATCGGAAAGACAATCCCAATCAAGCCCTTCGTAAGAACGTTCAGCGCACAACTGGCAGCAAATCCCCAACAAACCGCACGTGAGGGCGCGGGTTCCTCGAGAGCTTCGAGGAAGAACATCATGCCCATCGTCAGCCAGAGTGCGACGAGGATATCGGGAATGAGTATTCGCGTGAACAGATACGGTCCGATCGCAGTCGCGAGCACGGCTGCGGAACCGAATCCGCCATATGGGCCATAAGCTCGCCGTCCCATCCGCTCAACCGCGAGCAGCAGCGCAAGCACGCCCAACATCAGCGGCAGGCGCGCCGACCAGTCGTGCACGCCGAAGACTTTAAAGCTGGTGGCCATCCCCCAATAGAGGAGTGGCGCCTTTTCCAGATAACGGATTCCATCCAGATGCAGGGTGACCCAATCGTGCTGCGTCAGCATCTCGCGCGCGGCTTCGGCATGCGCGGAATCCGCGTCGTCGAGCAATCCCGGACGGAACAGACCGGGAACGAAGATGACCATCCACAAGATGAATATCCAGAGGACACTCTGACGTGCGGAGCTGATCGTTGCGATCGGTTGTGAAGGTGGATTGTCCGTCAGGACTGGAGAATCGGCGCTCGACATCTGGGATGTCTGATTATAAGAGCGGGCCGGGCGAAGATTCCGCGCGGGAGCTAAACAGTTAACGACGGTACGCCGGAGGGAGCACTACGACCTGCTGACGAGTGTTGCCGCTGCAGGCCCACGCGATGCAGACGATCCAGCCGATGATCGACCATCCAAAGAACAGGTTGATGATGAAAATCGATCCCGCGCTGTTGTGATGACGATGATGGGCAATGATGGCCGGCAAAAAGTACATCGCGATGCCCACGATCAATGCAAAGAGTTCCAATGCCAGTCCTCCTCTGTTTTCTTGTTACGCAGTCTGGACGACTTTTGTTCCGCTGTCCTGCTCTCGATGCTGACCGGCTAAGTTCTCGGACACGCCATTCTTCGCAGATACAAACGGTCTGATATGTTCACCTGATGGCCGATTCGACATTGGTCCTTCAGCCCGAACCAAGCGCGGCCTCGAGCACTCGCGCGCTGAAGCTGCCTCTAATAGTTGCACTCATAAGCTGTGCCAGCTTGTTACTGGAACTGGCGCTGACGCGGCTCTTCTCGGTCGTTCTGTTCTACCACTTTGCGTTCCTGGCGATATCGGTCGCTCTCCTGGGACTCGGAGCGGGCGGCGTCTTCGCACACCTATTTCGATCCCGGCTCGCGCGACATCCGCTGGACATGCTTGGCAGCGTTCTTCTGTCACTGAACGCATTGATCATTGTTGGCGTTCTGGAAGTTGTCTTGCACTCGGCGGTTTCACTCAATCTCGAACTTAAGAATTTCGAGAAGCTGAGCATGCTCTACTTCGCCGCCGCGATTCCCTTCTTCATCACCGGACTGCTCTTCTCCATCGTCTTCGCCCGAGAGACTGCGCGCGTATCGAAGCTGTACGGATTCGATCTGCTTGGAGGCGCGCTCGCATGCGTGCTCCTTGTGCCGGTGTTGAACGTTCTCGGCGCGCCGAATGCAGTCTTGTGTGCCGCTCTGCTGATGGCAGTCGCGGCAGCGTCCTGGTCCGTTATGCACACAGGTAGATGGATAGGCGTCGCAATTGGCTCGGCGCTGGTCGTCGTAATCGCGCTGAACCACAGTGGACGTCTGATCGACATCATCTACGCCAAAGGCATGCGTCGCGACGCCTCGTGGGTTGAGTTCGCGCGATGGAATGCTCTGTCTCGCGTCGAGGTGGACAAGGTCGAACTCGCGAAATACATCGTCATCGACGCCGACGCGTCCACGGCGATCATGAATGTCGATCCAGCAAACTGGGAACGAAATGTCGTCTCGGGCGCCGACCCGGGTAGTTGGAAGGCGGCATCTCCATACAACTGGAAACGCGATCTGATGAACGCCGCACCCTCGCTCGCGAATGTCCTGCGTCCGAGCGGCGACTTTGCCATCATCGGACCCGGCGGTGGAGTGGACGTGTTGCGCGCCCTAGCCAATGGCAGCCAAAACGTTACCGGCATTGAGATCAATCCGCTGATCGCGAACACCATCATGCGCGAGCGATATGCGGATTACGCCTATCACCTTTATCAGCGCCCAGACGTGCACCTTCATGTCGCCGATGGCCGCTCGTATCTGCGCAGCAGTCGCGACAAGTACGACGTAGTGCAGATGACGTTGGTCGATACCTGGGCGTCCACCGCGGCAGGCGCGTACGCGCTGAGTGAGAACAATCTGTACACCGTCGAAGCATTCCGCGAATACTTCGACCACCTTCGATCGGACGGAATTATCGCGATCACTCGTTGGGAGTTTCGCCAGCCGCGCGAAGCATTGCGTGTTGCGTCACAGGCGATGGAAGCTCTGCACGAAATCGGCGTGAGCGATCCGCGAGAGAACTTCATGGTTGTCTCCGATGGTCCGCTCGATCAGGATGGACGGCCGGTGATCGTGCTGGCCAAAAAATCCGCATTCACCGCGGATGAGGTCGGCGCGGTGCGCCATCATCTGGCATCGCACGCGAACCTGGTGAGTCTCTATCTGCCGAATGGAGACAATCCGAATAACAGCTTTACCCGGCTGATCGCTTCGAACGATCCCCGCGCATTCGCCGCTGCTTACCAGTACAACGTTTCGCCGGTCTTCGACTCGTCTCCATTCTTCTTCTTCACGCTGAAGACAGGTAGCGCCCTCGCGGATCTACGCGGCACCCGCGGCGGCATGGATTGGCGAGTAAATCTCGGAATTCTGATTCTAGGCATGGTGCTGCTCATTTCCATTGCGGCCGTACTGCTGTTTCTGCTGGTACCGCTGTTGCTCGAGCCGCGCAGCGGCCAACCTCGAATGCTGCCACTCTGCTACTTCGTCGCGATAGGGTTGGGATACATTCTGATTGAGATCACGCTCATTCAGCGTTTCGTCCTATTCCTTGGACATCCGACTTACGCGCTAACCGTAGTGGTCTTTCTCATGTTGCTGTCCAGCGGAGCCGGAAGTTTATGCTCGCGCGTCTGGCATTCGCGAATGGCGAGTTTGTGGCCCATGCTGGCAATCATTGCTGTCGCCGTAGTTATCTATCTCGGCTTACTGCCGCTGGTTCTGCGGAGTTTCGTCGGTCTGGCCTTCCCACTCAAGCTCCTTATCAGCGCGCTGCTCATTGTGCCGCTTGGATTCATGATGGGCATGCCCTTTCCCAGTGGACTGCGCCTGCTCAGCGGAGATGCGCCTTCCGGGCTCACCGAATGGGCATGGGCAATGAACGCCTCAGCCAGCGTGCTGGGATCGGTTCTGGCAATGGTGGTCGCAATCCACTTCGGATTGAACGTGACGTTGTTCTGCGGTGCGGTCGCGTATGGACTAGCAGCGCTATTGGCGTCGAGTCTTCATCTGAGAGGTCAGACGCACGCCTGTACGAGCGGTGGGCAACTTTGAATTTTCGTCGTCACCGTCGAATCGAACCACCCAGCGAGGCACTCCGCGATATCCCACATATACGTGCGTTTCATAACGATTGCGAAATATTTGAACGACCGCGTAGCAACGACGAAGAGAAACAACATCCATGCTGCGTACCAGACCGTATCGCGCCACGGGTACGCTTGCCCAATGCGATTGACACTAGAAACAACATCCAGAACACAATGCCCGGTATCCAGCTTCGGTATCGTTGGTTAATCAGCACAACCAGGAGCGCCTAAGGCAACGTGCAATCTTCAGTGGTTGAAATTCAACACGATCCGCGTTTCCGTCTCGACCGGCTTGCCGTTGTAGATGAACGGAGAGTAGCGCCACTGATTCACGGCGCGGATGGCGGCATCGGCCAACATCGCATTGCCGCTGATGACTTTGATGTGCTTCACAACACCGTCTGTAGTCACGGTTCCTGACAAGACTACCGAGCCGGTAATGCCGGATCTGCGCGCAAAGTCGGGATAGATCGGCGACACCCGGCGCAGCAGTTGTCCTCCAGTGACGCCGGTCGCCGCAGCAGGTGCAGATGCCGACAGTGCGGGCCTGGCGCCTGCCTCTACCCGAGTGGTCGGAGCGCCGGCAAGCGCGGTGACCGAGTTAATCGCACCGCCGCCATCGCTGATGCCGTTTAGAGAAGGTGCCGCTGGCACGTCGCCGCTCTCACTCGCCTTGAGCGAATTGGAAGCTGCGTCACGAGAGAGGGTCACCGAAACTTCCTCGTCGGCCGGAGGTTGTTTCGCTGCAGGACCGGCAGCAGCAGGTCTTACGGTTTTCACGCCCTTATGAGTGACACTCGCGGAGCTAACGGGCGCTGTCGTTGGTGCTCTCGATAGATCGTTTGCCGGAGTTGGAGCCGGAGTTTGGGCCGAAGCTGTCGCAGTCGGAGCTGGCGCAGCAGTTGGTACCGGAGTTTGCGTACTGCGCGATCTCAGTCCGTAGTAGGAGCCGCCAATGCCGAGCAGCGCGACGGCTACTCCCGCAGTCACATACAGCGGAACTCTGCTCTTCGGCGCGGCGATGGGCTCATGAGCTCTGAACGGAGTTCGCGCTACGGATTCATGGGCAGTGAATGATGGTCGCGAAAGCGTGTCCACAGCGGTTGGCGACGTCATCGGAGCGACTCTCGCGGCAGCTCTCTCTACCAACGGTCCAGTCGGTGGCTCCTCAATGGCTGCCGGCTCCAGGGGCTCGACGTCAATTTCTTGCTGCTGGATTGCGCGCTCCACATAGGGCGCAACCTCGGCAATTGCTGGTTGAGGCGGCTGGTGCCTCCATGCCGGCAGCGATTCGAATTCGGCCGGAAGGGGCGCTGAGCCGTTGGAAGTTGGCACCCGGTCGAGCGCGAAGAACGGCTCGTCGAGAACATCTGCTTCGACGACGGCCTCTTCCACTGGGTCGGCCAAATTCGAACTGAGATTCAACAGATCAGGATCAGCTTCCTCCGGAATCTGCTCACAGATGAATTGCGACAATTCCCCCAATGCGGCCGGCGATGACGGGCTGACCGCAGGCGGATCGAGGCTGGCGACCATCTCCGCGACGAAGCCAAGCACGAGTACGTCGCCACCTTCAAAATTTCCCGGCAGCGGCGACAGCACTTCAAGGATGCCGCTAACCTGATCGTCGGAAATAATTGGGTGGATCAGCAGAGAGCGGAAATTCAGATCGCGACAGACTTCAGGATCGACACGGGAATCGTTATCTGAGTCGCCAAGCAGCACAAGATTGCCGGTGCGGAAGCACTCGCCGGAAAGAGTGGAGTCGAGCGTCAGCTTCATGCCGACCGGCGGGGCGTTGCCGGCGCTCGCCCGGCACACTACATCGGCGCCTTCACGCAGCGCAATGGCAGCGCCGCTGGCCCGTGTCAACTGAAGCATGCGTTGAGCCACCAGATCCAGCGCAGCTTCCCGGTTCCTAGTGTCGGCGACCTGGCTCTGAAGCTCGGAAACTAGATCGAGCGAATGGATGCGGGATGCGAGCGGCTCGTCTGCGCCCGACTCTCCGGTAATTGCGGAAATGTCCTTCATGGCACTCTCCGCCTTCAACCAACGTTTAAGAGCGGCCGTCGAATCGGGCTTCACGCGGGTAAAGCGCACGCCGACGCGGCCGGAGAGATCGCTCCATGCGACCACCCCGGCGGCCTCGATTACTGAATTTGCTTCGGGAAATTGAAAGCTCAGGTAAGTATTGGTTCCAAGCTGCAAGGGAGAGCTGCCAGAGACACTAAGTCCGCCTTCACCGAGATCGTGCAACCACACTCCCTTACCGGGAAGCAGCTCGATAGGTAAAGGTCTGGCTACCTTCTTTCGAAGGTAGATACGCTGTTCCGCGAACTGATTTGGATCGCGGCCTTGTGCCTGAACCGTAGAACTCACGCGAGTCAATCTCCTGCTACGGTCTTATGGAAACTGTTTCGCCGACGCCCACGCGCTGGGAGTAACTGTGGGAGCGATTGCGGGTTGCGGACGCGGAGTGGGCGCGGTGTATCCGGCCGTCTCCCGGGTTACTGGAGCGGGAGCAGCCGCGCGGCTCATGTCTTTGCTGTCGTCCAGCAATCTTGCAGCGAGTTGCAGCGCCTCAATCTCCTTCTGAACGCGCTGAAGCTCAATCTCTTTGTGGCGAATAATCTCGTAAATGTCCTTCATCAGTCCTCTTTAGGCTGCCAATTGGGGTATGGGTACTTTGCATAATCCCCCAGATTTCCGAGTTAGTAAAGAGCGAAATGCTTCGATTATGGGCGGACTTGACCTCGTCCGGGCCTTAGTCCGTTGCTTTATAATCCGCGACGAAAATGAATAGCCTCCAACGCGTCATTTGCCTGCCACTGGTTCTGGCCAGCTTCGCCATAGCCCAACAAACCGCACCCCAGCCAAAAACCACCATCATTCGAGCCGCTCATCTGCTCGACGTAAGAAGCGGACGGACCATCGACAGCCCGGTAATCGTCATTTCCGGCGACAAAATCACAGCCCTGAACGGCCCTGCACCGGCTGGAGCGACGGTCATAGATCTGGCTGGAATGACACTGCTGCCCGGCCTGATCGACGCGCACACGCACCTCACAAGCGACCCGAAATTCGGTTATGAGCAGTTGTCGATCTCCACTCCGAAGGAGGCGCTAATCGGGGCGAAAAATGCTCGGGTAACTCTTTTGGCCGGATTTACTACGATTCGCAATGTGGGGGCAGGCGGATTCACCGATGTGGCCTTGCGTGACGCTGTAAATGAAGGACTAGTCCCAGGACCGCGGATGCTGGTAAGCGGACCGCCACTCGGAATCACCGGCGGCCACTGCGACGATAATCTGCTGCCGTTCGAGTATCACAAGAGTTCAGACGGAGCTGCGGACGGCATCACAGCGGTGCAGCACAAGGTCCGCGAGAACATCAAGTACGGGGCGGATCTGATCAAAATCTGCGCCACCGGCGGCGTGCTCTCCAAGGGAGACGATCCGCAGGCTTCGCAATACACGTTGGAAGAGATGAGAGCGATCGTCGCCGACGCGCATCGCCTCGGTCGCAAAGTCGCCGCACATGCCCATGGGGCGCAGGGAATTCTGTGGGCCACCCAAGCTGGCGTCGATTCCATCGAGCACGGATCGTACATCGACGATGCTGGGATCGCGGAGATGAAGAAGAACGGTACGTATCTTGTGCCCACCGTCTATCTGCAGCGCTGGATGCTCGAAAACATGCAGTCCATCGGCATGCCTGCGATGTACGGCGTGAAGATGCGACAAATCATCGACGTCGCGCGCAAGAACCTCACTCATGCCTTCGCGAGCGGAGTGAAGGTTGCGTTTGGCACCGACGCGGCCGTGTATCCGCACGGATTGAACGCGCACGAATTCAACGAGTACGTGCAAATGGGCATGACGCCGATTCAGGCAATCCAGACGGCAACCGTCAACGCCGCCGACCTGCTCGGCTGGTCAGATCGGATTGGCACAATCGAGCCCGGCAAGTTCGCGGACATTGTCGCTGTCAACGGCGATCCAACCAAAGATGTCACCGTGCTACAACACCCGACATTCGTGATGAGGGGCGGCGACGTGTACAAGAACGAGGTTTCGCGACCGTAGTGACTGCGCCTAGCTAATAACGTGCGGGCGGGCGGCTTCGCCCGCATTTCTTTTGGGCGCGGCCGACAGTCATTCGCATTTCTTTGTCGTCATTTCACCCCGCCCTCGGTCCCATGGTCCTTTACTCGCGTGTACTTGTTGATCCAATTAACTTCCCATGTTTTCCCGCCATCATCGGAAAAGGCCTGCTCGGATTGCGCAGAATCCGGCGAGATCGACCGGAAGGTGAATCGGACGAGTATCGTTCGCCCATTAAATTGTTCCTGATCGTAAAACTCTCCAAGACCATGCTTGAACTCGCCGATGCAAGGCACGCTGATCGTGCCGACGTTGCTGGTGGCGAAATTGATGCTCCATTGGCGAGCTTTCGGATCGTATAGGCGGAGCGCCATCAGTTCGAGATGTCCGTTGGGACCATCCGACTCGAGCACCGCCAGATTGCCTCGGCCGCTCCAAACCTTATCAACTTGTGTGACTCCATCCATTTGCATCCATTCTTTGGAGCCAGTGAGTGGGTGCACCAGGCGGGATGTATGTGTCTTCCAAGTGCCAAAGTCGAAATCGAAGTCGTGAGGTCCTCCGGTCGGAGTGGCTGACGAGGTCGAAGCAGGTATGGTCGCGGAAGTCTCGGCAGTTGGAGACTTCGCCTTCCGTGTTAACTCCCCGAGAAACGCCGGCCGCCAGGTCTTGCCGCCGTCATCGGAGTAAAACTCTTCATACCGATGCGAATCCGGAGTAATGTCCGACCAGACTCCGCGAACCATAATTGATTTGCCATCCGCGGTGTCCTGAGAAAAGAGTTCACCGCGTCCGTCCTTGAAGCCACCAATAAGAGGGGGGTTCAACACGCCCTGTTTGCTGTTTGCGAAGAGCTGGCCCCACTGGTGCGACTGCGGATTGTAAAGAAAAAGAGTCAGCCCTTCCCAATGTCCCTTCGGTCCATCGGCTTCAATTTCTTCGAGTTCAGCGCCGTCCCACACTTTTCGCACGGTAACGGTTCCATTCAGTTCCAGTGAGTTACCCGAGCCTGAGAATGGATCAAGGATTCGCGTTATGTGTGTATGCCAGACTCCGATGTTGAAGTCGAAATCGTGTTGTCCGTCGCGTGGAGTGGTCGCCGGCTGCGAACTACTCTGGAATGCGGTTGAAGGCGACGCCGGAAGCGCCCACACTGATGCGCAGCAAATACCGCAAACTAGAAGATGGATAAAGGCAAGTCTTAAGAGCCTGGGGATGGAGTGTTCGTAGTCGGATCTCGGTGTTCTGGCTTCGCTCATGCCCGCAGTGTAGGCTGGGTTTTGCAAAGTGAGTCGCAGTTATGTCGCATGGATTTTCAAAGCAAAATCAAAGCGCCGATACCGCATACCGGTTTGGTGAATTCGAGCTTGATCCGCGTGAGCGAATTCTTCTGAGAGCAGGCGCACAGGTTTCGCTTCAGCCCAAAGCGTTCGACGCCCTTCTCTGCCTGGTTCGCCGCGCGGAACATCTGGTTAGCAAAGAGGAACTGGTTAAGACTCTTTGGCCGTCGGTGCACGTGGGCGAATCGAACCTTACCAACATCATCGTGAGCTTGAGAAAGATCGTCGGCCACGATGCCATTCGCACGGTTTCGAAACACGGCTACCGGTTCGAAAGCCCCGTTACCGGCGAGCCCGGAGTAGCACGATCGACTTTCGAGAAATTCGCGCGCGCGAAGGAACTCGCTACCCAACGTTCGCTTGAGTCGATGCACCTCGCCCGGGATTTGTACTGGTGCTGTTTGGCTGAAGATCCCAGCTTCGCGTCAGCATGGGCGGGACTGGGTCGATGCTGTTGGTTCCTTGCCAAGTTCAGCGACCACCCCTCGTCCAACGTTGAGCTGTCAAACGCCGCATTTCAGCGGGCATTCGCCCTCGATCCGGATCTGGCCAGCGCGCACCAGTTCTACACGTTCATGCAGGTCGATTCAGGCAACGTGGCTGACGCAATGGGTCGGCTCCTGTCCCGTCTGGAACATCATCCCGGTGAACCGGAATCTTTCAGCGGCCTTGTGCAGTCGTTCCGGTTCCAGGGCCTGCTTCAGCTTTCGATTGAATCTCACAAGCGCGCAGTCGAGTTGGACCCGGCTACTGTCACCAGTATCTCTCACACGCTGTTTCTCGCTGGGCAATATGCGTCCGCAATAGAAGCTTATGGCGGACGTGCTGGCTACTACCTCGACGCAGCAGCCTGGGCAGCATTGGGAGACGCGAATCGCGCGTCTGCACTTCTGCGCGAGCGCTTAGGCAAGATGTCGCTGTCGAAATTGATGATCGCGCTGATGAAGTCCCTGCTCGCAGTGCTCGAAGACAGAGCAGAGGACGCCGTGCGTCTCATGCAGGACGCCGACACAACTCGCGATCCGGAAATTTTGATGTACTTCGCGCGACACTACTCCCAAGTCGGACGCGCAGAGTTGGCAATGCAGGCATTGAACAACGCTGTGCGGTCAGGCTTCATTTGTGCGCCGACCACCTTGAAATCAGACCCATGGTTAAGCGCGCTCCGAGAGCATGCGGAATTTGAATCCTTGTTGGGGAGAGCGGAGACTCTCGTTGAGAAGGCGCGATTGGGGTTCGAAGCCTACGCCACACGAGCAGAGGAAATAGCAGCGTTAATGCACCCTCGTACAATTTCCAGTCCTGCTTTCGCCTAGCGTCTGCTTTGGGCGGATGTGTCAGGCGCTCGCCTCTGAATGAGAACCCGAGCGAAGCGAAGGCAGAGCGTGGATGGCGTGGCATGTAATAGCCCTGGGCGTGAGCCCTGGGCGCCGCGCGGAACGGGATCAATACCGCGCTGCCGCAGGCCGCCGCGGAGGGCGGCACAAACAAAATGCATTTTATTCATGCGCTCGGCGAGGCTGCGCGCAGGCCATTCGGCAGAGCGGAATGGGGATGTCATCGTGCCCATACAGCACGACTGAGGTCGTGCCCTGACACGAATCAACAACTCCGACCGTCAAATCGCGCTCTGCGCTCCCAGCATTCCTTAATGACAAAAAGGCCGGCTTGCTGCGCCGGCCTTTTCTTTTGCTGCGGATTTTTGGACTAGCCCTTTTTGGGAGCGATGGAATCCTTGGCGGCCTTGGCTACGCGGAACTTCACCACGGTCTTGGCCTTGATCTTGATGGGCTCGCCAGTCTGGGGATTGCGGCCCATGCGGGCTTTGCGCTCGGCTTTCACCAGGCGTCCCAGGCCGGGAATCACGAATACGCCGTTCTTCTTGGTTTCTTTGACAGCGGTATCAGCGAGGTGCTGAAGAAACGCTGCTGCCATCTTGTTGTTGACTTCCAATTTCTCGGCCATGTTGCGGACGAGGGCGGTCTTGGTCATGCCTGATGCCATGAATCCTCCTTAGCGGGTTAAACCTGGAATTTAATTGCGAATCGTGCGTTATCTTATCGCACCACGCTCGAGAAGAAAAGCGTTTTCGCCTGTGTTCATGCGGGTTTCTGCATGGTCTCGTTGCATACGATGCGACTATGTCCGCTCCCTGTCAAGAGAAAAAACACGATTGGCGCGGATTTCCTGTGATTATCTGGGAGCAGAAGCGCTTATTCGGCGTGCGCCGCGTTATCTCACGATAAATCCTGGGGAATTCTGCGGTATGAAAAATATTTGTAAAAGTCAGGGATTAAGGCAGTTGGCTTTGCTTGCGGTCTTCAAGTTCGGAGAGCCAGCGCGCCTGGATCACGACCACGATGATGATCACCAGATCGAGATAGATCAGAAGGGCACCGATCGCGGCTGCCTTGTTCCAGCGCCAGTCGCCGTCAAACGATCCCGGCAGATCGCGCACAAAATCGCGGTGATAGCCGAGCAGCGACAACATCAACGACGACGCGACGAAAACCACAATCGCGCTCTGCATGGAAAAGTCGAAATAGAAATTCGCCGCAAACGCGGCAATCAACGCCGCGCTTCCGGCAATCAGAAGGCTCTTTAAAGAACTCACGTCGCAACCGCTGCGGGTTCCGTAGATCCACAGAACAGCAAATGGAATCGCCATCGCTAGATACGTCGGGGCCAGCGAGCTTGCGTACGCCGAGCAATAAATAAAGCCAAAAATCAGCCCTTGCGCCGATGCATACGCGATCAGAGTAGCAATGGCAACGCTGCTCGTCACTCGTTCGATGGTGCGCGAAATTACCCCCGCACACGCCAGCAAACCCCCGACGAGCGTCCAGATCATCTGCGGGAAAATCGTGAAGGACTGCAATTCCTGATGCCGCTTGCTAGCGAAATCGGCAAAGAACGCTGAAAGCAGGAGCGCCCCGATAATGCCAAGCACGGTGTGCAGCATGAAGCGGCGAAGATCGGCTTCTACTTGCTCGAGATCGGCGGACGGAGCATCAACGATGGGCGCGTCTTTAGGACGAACAGGAGGAACGGGAGGCCCGCCGTAGATGGTCTCGGTAATTGGGACTGGTCCGCTCATTGCTGACCGCGAACGTAGCCCAGTTTGGGCTTCCGAACAAGATTACGGAGGAGTTTACTTTCGCGGCACCTAGGCGGTGAATGCGGGACTGGACGAACTTCCAGCAGATCGCTGCTGCAGCCAATCCTTTAGATCTTGGGGCAATGCCTCCGATCGCAACATCGCGTCGAGTTTGCCGGGATTGCCGTGGCCGATCACCTGGTCAAAGACATCGACAACGGTTACATGAAGGCCGTCGCGGCGGAGCAGTTCGATCTTTGATCCCGCCTCCACCACGCCTTCGCGCAGCACAGAAAAATAAATTCCAGGTTTTCGCTTCGCGAGAAAGCGCTTGATCATGTCGTCGCGTCCGAACTTCACCGTGAGCTTGTAACAAGGAAGTCGCGGCTGCACGACTTGCAACACCGCACTGCCAACCTGCAACTCGTCTCCGATGAAAGCCTCATCTTCCAGCAGACCGGCAGTGGTGAAATTTTCTCCGAAAGCTCCGGGATCAAGGTCGAACAGTCCCAATTCATTTTTCCATCCGGCATAATGCTCCGACGGATACGCGTACACGGCCTTGTTCGCTCCGCCATGAACAGTAAGATCGGCCTGCCGGTCGCCTTCAAGATTTAGCTTCCTGATTTCGACCGCGCCGGCAATCGGCTTCTTGAAAATTGCAGTTTCGACCCACGTGCCTTTCCACGGGACAGCCTGTGGTAATCCGACATTGACGCTGACGATGTTCACGGACATTGGTTGATTCTTGGAGCAGGGAAAATTCTTCAAATTCTTCGGAAAAGGCAACGTCAACGGCCGGGCGAGGGCACCCGGGTCCGCATGTGCATTCGAGCTATTTGGCAGTCATCTGGCTGCCGTTTGGAGTGTGAATAAATGCCGTTTGCGACCGCTTGAATAACGCTTTAAGAGCCGCAAATGGATATCTACGGAACTGAAATCGCCATTATTTCTGCGGTTTGGTATCGATTTGAGCCGCGAACCCATCACATCTGCATCGCTATTTGTCTTAAAATGCAAGACTTTGCCTCAAATCATCGGCCTTTAAGTACATGGCACTCGAAGAATACAAACGAAAACGGAGCTTCGATCGCACCCCGGAGCCCCCTCCGAAGCTGGATCCGAAGCAGGGATTCCGCTTTGTCGTCCAAAAACACCGGGCTTCGCACCTTCATTACGACTTCCGGCTGGAGATGGGAGGCGTCCTGAAGTCGTGGGCCGTGCCAAAAGGGCCGTCTCTCGAGCCTTCCGACAAGCGTTTAGCGATGATGGTGGAGGACCATCCGGTCTCGTATTTCCACTTCGAAGGCATTATTCCGCCCAATAATTACGGTGCCGGTACCGTAATGGTATGGGACACGGGCACCTGGGAGCCGCTTCAGGAAGACTATTCCGACCACAAACCCAGCAAATCGGAGCGCGAGAAGGCCGCTCTCGCTATGTTGCAGAAGGGCGATCTGAAGTTCCGACTGCATGGCGCCAAGCTTAAAGGCGACTTCGTGCTGGCAAAAATGCGCTCGCGGCGGCCAGGATCGAAGGGTACAGAGTGGCTGCTGATCAAGAAAAAGGATGAATTTGCCGTCCCCGGTTACAACATCGACGGCTTGGATTACTCAGTTTTGACCAATCGGACGCTCGATGAGATCGCTGCAGACGAGGGATCGGCCGAATGGCAGAGCAATCGTGCAGCTTCTGCGTCGTCCGGAGGTGGCGGAAAGAGCGCCTGGCTGGCCGAATCGGTCGCCAAACACGATCGCGAAGCGGCAAAGAAGCGGGTGGCCGCTAAGCAGAGTGCCGCGAAAAAACCGGCCAACGCCACGAAATCCAAATCTAAAGCCGCGAGTGCGGCCACTGCGGTCCCGGAAAAGACCGCGAGTAAGTCCAAATCGGCGCCATCGAGCAGCAGTAAAAAAAAAGAATTCGCGCTTGACGCACTCAAAGGTGCCGTCAAAAGCCCGATGCCACATGCGATCCATCCCATGTTGGCGACGCTTGTCGATACACCTTTCGACAATCCCGAATGGCTTTACGAGATCAAATGGGACGGATATCGCTCGGTAATTTTCTTCAACGAGAACGGAAAAGGCTCCATCCGGATGGTCTCGCGCAATCAAAATGACCAGACGGCAGACTTTCCCGAGCTGCATGCGGTCGCGAATCAGCTTGATTGTGAACGCTGCGTCCTCGATGGTGAGATCGTTGCGGTCGATGAAAATGGCCGCGCATCGTTCAGTTTGATCCAGCAGCGCAGTGGATTATCGCTCGAAGGCAAGCGCCGCACGCCAGATCACAGCATTTTTATCCTCTATTACGCCTTCGATTTGCTGTATCTGGACGGCTATTCGCTCATGAAAGTCGATCTCGATCGTCGAAAAGAGCTGCTTGCGCAGCTGATTCGGCCCAGCGATCGGCTGCGAATCTCGGAACATTTCGCCGGAAAAGGCACGGTTCTGCTCGAAGCAGCGCGGCAACAGCATCTCGAAGGTGTCGTCGCGAAGCGCGCCAAGAGCTGTTACATCCAGAAACGCAGCCGCGAATGGCTGAAAATTAAGATCACCCAGCGTCAGGAATGCGTGATTGGCGGCTACACCGATCCCCGCGGAAGCCGCGAAAACTTCGGCTCACTGGTGCTCGGACTGTACGACGATCAAGAGAGATTGATCCCGGTTGGACAAGCCGGCAGCGGATTTTCGCACGCTTCGCACGCGAAAATGTGGGAGAAATTGCACGCGCTGGAGACCAAACAGAGTCCGTTTTATGGAAAAGTGGACAGTCCACGCCGCGTGCATTACGTGAAACCAATCCTCGTTGCCGAAATAAAGTTCACCGAATGGACGCATGAGAGCGATGGCGGCGGCCTGAAAATGCGCGCTCCCGTATTTCAAGGACTCAGAACGGACAAGAATCCGCGCGAATGCCGCTTCGAAGTGAAGCACTCGACCGCGGAAGAAGTAGAAAAAGCGGAGAGCGGAGTAGCGTAATTGTTATTGAGAACGTAGTTGGTGGCGATAGGCTAAAAAAACGACGCAGCTTAGCCGCTCTTTTCCGCCGTGGTGGAGTTTTCGTAGCCGCCTTTGACGCCTTTTTTTCCTATCGTTCCCGGCTTTGCTGACAGCGTTTGTCCCGCATCCACTTTTGCGACCCAAAAGAACCTTGAAACAAGCTGGGAAGATACAAGTCCGCATCAAGTTCTGGAAAGTAAACGCCGAAACATGACTGGCTAATTTCTATTTGTTCCAACTGCAACCCTTGCTCCGTCCAATCCTTCCGCGTCGGAAGGTGAAAAACTGACGTCGAGACCCGAGCTGAGCGTTATCACAACTCGGCCGTTCTTGCGGTCAAAGCGGGCTGCTGTGGCTCGGGAAATCGCCAATTGCAGGCTCTTGGCGCGCCGATTTGCCAGCGTAAATTCGTCATGTGCCATGAATCTTCTCCCCAGCGTACGCAAAGCACAGCCAATTTACTCGTTAAGACGGACCTGATCCTCGCAATTTCTCGTCGCGAAAATCTGTAATTTTCCCTAAGCACCAGGAAAATTCAGCTCAAAAACCGCCTCACAGCCACGTCCGATTACGTGCACATGAGCTGGTCTGTGATCGTTTGGATAAATAAGTACCCGCAGTCCTTCAAATCGGAGAACTGTCGGCATTGGCGCAGAGTGGCACGCGGCGACAAACTTCTCACAGAACTAACTCTTCTTGCGTCCATTGCGGAGCAATCTGCTCCGGTTCGCCGCATAAATCCAGCACCAATTTTTCCAGTATCAGACGTTTGCTGGGCGGATTTGACCTTAGTGCGAGATCGGCGCGGCCGAGCAAACGCAATGCGCGCGTAAGTTCGCGGCGCGATTTGTAACGCCGAGCTTGCTTAATAACGTCTTCGGCGGCGAATGGCGGCACGCGAAATCCCTGCCACAACGCCTGCCAGATCGCGCGCAAATCGCGAACGTTCTTTTCGAGAATCACCAGCATCTGCCGAAAGGTACGCGCAAGCATGTAAATGTGGCCAATTGCGGCCTCTTCGCCCTGCTCACTGGACATCAGCGCCTCCAGAACCGAGAGCGCGCGTACGCGATCTTTCGCGGAAATTGCGTCTGTGAGCTCGTAAAGCGAACGCTGCTTTGCCGCAAGAACCATCGTTTCTACATCGCCCAAAGTAATTCGACGCTTCTGGCCGGTGAACAACATCAGCTTTTCGAGTTCGTTGCTCACCATCATCATGTCGGCGCCGAGCGCGTCCACCAGTTCGCGAGCGGCCTCCGCGTCCACTTTTACTCCGGTTTTGGCCGCATGTTCGATGACCCAGCGAATGCCGTCGCCTTCTTCGACCCGCGCCAATTCGATTACGGCGCAATATTCGCCAAGAGTTTCGCGGATGCGCTCATATTTGTCCTTGTCCTGCATGTCCATGCGGCGCGCATCGGCGGGAATACTGATGTGATCGGCGACAAAAATGAGTACGGCGTCAGGATTCGGATTCTTGCAGTACTCGGCGATCGCCGCGAATTCCTCCTGATGCAATCCGCGTCCGTACAGCGCCTTCACTCCGCGGATAAAAAAGACCTGGAATGGCGCCATCAGCGACGGCGTGCGTGCACGGTCGAGAATGTCGGCAACGCTGTTTACAGCAAGATCGAGATCGTGCAGGCTGAAATCGCGCAGATCTGGTGTAACCAGATGCTGGATCAGAGCGGCCCGGCATCGATCGCGAAAGAACGCTTCGTCTCCGGCAAGCACGTACGCGGGACGCAATTTGCGCGATGAAACTTCAGACAGGAAGCGATCGGTGACGGCAAAGCTGCGGCCGGCCATCAGAATCCCTCCATTATTTCAGCCACGAACGTGCGCGCGAAATCCCGCGAAATGCGGTCCACGGCCAGCGGACTCTCGTCAAAGAACGTAGAAACGTCGCGGCTCACTTGATATTGGCCGCGGAACAGGTAATTCGAGTTCTCGAATAAGGTCTTTCCGTGCCTATCCACCAACTTCACGGCGACGTTGATCTGCACGATCGAACTCGACGCGCGTCCAGTTTGCGAATCGTAGGTCAGTGGATAAAGTGCAGTTCCGACAACGGTGGCGCGAAGCACCGCGTCCGAAGTGCCGTCATCATGAGTTGCGACTTTGTATGGACTGCGACTCAGAAATTCGCGCACGACCGCCTGCGTGAGCACCTGTTCGACGCGGTAGCTTTGAGTTTTGTTCTCAAAAATCGGGACTGCAATCGTGTCGATGCCCGCAGGAAGGCGCGTCTGCTGGTGATTTGCCGTGTGGTAGCCGCATGCGCTGAACAACAGAATCGCAGGAAGAACCGCGAAGAGAGCGCGCCTCAATCGAAAACCCCACGATGACGAGGACCCGTTTCTTTGCATGTATTCAGCCGTGCTGAAAATTGATTGCGGATTACTGCACTTTCCCAATTGGACGGAGCGCACTCAACGTTGACGCACATTCGACAGCCGATATTGCGACGATTTTCAAATTGTCTGCGGCCGCCCAGATCCACAAACCGTTCGCATTGCGAGCGTCTTTGCGCAGCGATACCAGAACCGACAGTTGTCCGGCGGCGCCAACATTGCTTGGCCCATCTTCACCCGGCGCAACGACGGTTACATGCTCTCCTGCCAGCGCTTTTGCGACGTCATCGATCGCGATCTCGCGTTCAAACTGAATGTAGATGGAAAAGGTGTAGGCGTGAAAGGTCGGAGCTTGCACGAGCATCACCGAAGGCACCGGCACTCGCCCGCCGGTGATGGTTTGGAAGTGCGCGATCATTCGGTCTTCAATGGCGGTCAGCGACAGCGACGAATTTTCGCCGAAGCGTCCAAGCATGTTGAAGGCAATCTGCTCATCAAAGACTTCCTTCGGCAATGCCTGAAATGACAGTAGATTTACGGTCTGCTGGTGCAGTTCGTCCATCCCGCGCTTGCCTTGTTCAGAGACTGGTTCCAGAACGGTCGCCGCGACTGTACGAAATTTTCCAGCGCTGCTCAGACGCAGTAACAACAAAGCAAGGATCGTAGCAACCGGCTGCGCGACGACAACTGCGGTTGTGCCCAAATCCTCGGGGCCAGGCTCTTTGCCGGACTCGCGCTCGAGTTCTTTCTCCACCCACGGAGAGCGCACAGCAACATTCGGCTCCTGGTCCAGCGCATAAGAAACGTCAATGACGGTGCTGCCCGCTTTGAGCGCGCTCTGCCAATGCCGGCGCGTAAAAGCAGGATCGGACGCAAAGAAAGCGAAGTCCACATTCCGGAAATGTTCTGGGTCGGTAGGCTGAATAAAGGTTGCGCCGTCTCCGAGCTGCTCCAACTGCCCGAGCGATTCGTCATCGTCGAGCAGCTTCACATCAACCGCGGGAAAATTCATCTCGTCGAGAACGTCTTTGAGTTCTCGGCCCTTGAGCGTGGCCGCTCCGACGATCGCGATGCGAAAGATCTGCGCGCCAGGGTTGCGGTTCATGCAGTGCCAACCCCCGATTCGTGCTCATATCGCGGCTCAACCGAGCGGCGGCGGAGCGACCATGTAAAACGCGCGAGAAGTCCGGAGACCAGATAGAGCAGGCTGAGCGAGAACAGCACCTGTTCGGAAAAGAACCAGATGAGCGCGAGAAATCCGGCCATCAGAATGATGATCCAGAAAGGTTGGCGGGTTCGCAGGTCGATTCCTTTGGGAGACCAGAACCTCCAGGTGCTGACCATCAGGTACGAAATCAAAATGACGAAGGCGAACCACAGAATGGATTGCCACCAGCGGTCCACCGGCGCTCCGTATCCGAAATGGACGGTCGCCGCGATCATGGCTGCGCCTGCAGGGATGGGCATTCCGACGAAGTACTTGCGATCCGATCGGCCTGGATTTTTCGGTTGCGGATTCTTGGCGATGTTAAAGCGCGCGAGCCGGGCCGCTCCGGCAATCACAAAAATGAAGGTCGCGATGGCGCCGAGATGGATCAGTCTCACGCGCAGAACCGGATTCCAGAGTTCGGGCAGCATGTGCGCTCCCCAAATCCAGGCGAGGATGGCCGGAGCGACTCCGAAGGCAATGACGTCAGCCAGTGAATCGAGTTCACGACCAAAATCGCTGGTCGTGTTCGTCATTCGCGCAATGCGTCCGTCGAGGCCATCAAAGACAACGGCAAATCCGATAGCTTTCGCTGCATTGTCGAAATGCCAAGGCGCGCTCGCTGTGCCTTGGATGGCTTGCGAAATCGCGTAGTATCCCGCGGCAATATTGGCGGCGGTGAAGATCGACGGCAGAACGTACATGCCGCGGCGCATCCGGTGCGGCTGCTTCGGATCGTCTGCGCGTCGTAATGGCCGGTGCACGTTCATCGCAGCGCTTCCACGCCCTGCCGAGCCCCGCTAGCCTCTGGCGTCCGAGCGCCGCGCGCAATGCCCAGAACTGAAGATCCGCCTGCGACGTGATCGCCAACTTTCACTCTGATATCGACGTTCGGATCAAGCACAACATCCACGCGCGAGCCGAATTTGATCAGGCCTACGCGTTGTCCGCGGCTGAGACTCTCGCCAGTGCGGGGATTGAAAACGATTCGGCGCGCCAGCAATCCCGCGATCTGCTTAAATGTGATCGTTTGGCCTTCTCCCCTGACGGTTACCACGTTTTTCTCGTTCGCGTCTGATGAACCTGCCGACATGGCATTGCCGAACTTGCCTTTCTGGTAACTAACAGCGGTGATTACACCGGAGATCGGCGCCCGGTTCACGTGAACATCAAAAACATTGAGGAATATGCTGATGCGTTGACGGCGGACGCCCTCTTCCTCGCACTCGTCAATCGAAGTCACCTTGCCATCGGCGGGCGAAACGATTAGTCCGGGAGCGTCAGGAATCTTGCGCTCTGGATCGCGAAAAAACCATAGAAAGAACGCGCCCAGCAGCACTGGAATTGCCGCAAGCCAAGCACTGAAAAGGCCGAGCAGGAACGCCGCGATTAGCGCTCCCAGCCCATAATAGTAACCGTCACGGACCATAAGGGATTATCGATTATATCGGCTTTGGACAGACACAACAGGAGTGACACCCGGCCAGACTACGCGAATTGGCCGAGGCGGCGCGTGTAGTTCCGCGCCGCTGTCAAAATCGGTGGGCCAGGATCAGGCGACCTGGTGCTGCGATTGTTGCCGGAACTGCGATTCGATGGATTCCATCTGGTCTTTCGCGCGCAGCTTTAGCTTCTTCAGCCTGACTTCTTCTATTTTTTCTTCTTCGGAGAGGTACCGCTTGTGGGTGAGAGTTTCAAGCAGTTGGCAATACTGTGAGTGTTCCTGCGCCAGCCTACGAAATTCCTCGTGGCTGGCCATGAGCTCTTCGCGGACGGAAGCTGCCATCCTTCAGAACCTCCTGGCCAGAATGGGCCTGGGCCGTCACAAACCGGAAGCAGTCTGCGGCTGACCTCGGCCTCGAATACTAGTACACGATAAGATGCGTTTCAATCAGATTTCGAGAGTAAATCCTCGATAATCTCGCGCGTCAGAATCACGGGGTATCGCGGTTCCCGACTATGTATTTGAACAATAAGGCGTCTTCCGGAGGGTCGCTATAATAGCCTACCCGCTGACCTTCCTGAACGAATCCAGTGCGCTTCGCAAGAGCCTGGGCCGATGTGTTTGACCTCCGGATTTCCTGCCTGATTTCCAGTGCATCAGCCCGCCGTGCCTGCTCAATCAGAGCTTGTATGAGCGCGTGGCCAACACCACGGTTGCGCTGCGTCGGATCAACCGCGATGTTTTCTAGCTCCCACTCCTGCGTTGCAGTCGATGTCACAAGAAATCCCACGACATTGCTGGCCAGCTCCGCAACCAGGATCAGTCGGTCCCTTTCCGATGCAGTCGAATACTCCGACTCATTCCAATGGGCAGCCGTATTGGCCGCACGCTCGATGGAGATGATTGAGCCGAAATCGCCGGGATTGGCGGGACGGACTCGGATTGCTTTTGGGCTCAGCATGTCCAGATAGCAAACAGATTCATGTGTGGCACAAATAACATGACGTGTTGGCAATGACACGAGTGCTAGCATTTATTGCCGGGCAAAAGAAACCAAACGATTCCAAAACCGAATACCAAAACTTCCAGGCGCCAGCGCCGCTTTTTGCGGGTGCTCGTCAATCGCAACGCGAGGCTTTCAACGTTTATGCTGCGGGTACGCCGATGCTTCGGCGTCCAGACTCAAATTCCAACGCCCTGGCGAGGATGGCTTTGTCACATGCAGTGACTACCGCCATCTTTGCTTCCGCCAACGGAAGTGGCGGAATTACTGTCATGGTTCCCAGTAGATTCCCCAGGCGGTGATACGTCGCGCGGCATTTGTGCATGAAGTCCACCGGATATTCCGGCTTGCGTGCGTGCGCTGCCTCCGGATCGGCATCGAGCAGATAGGCTACGTCCGGTCTGGGCACCATCTTGTCAATCAGCCGCAAGAAAATGCGCGTGAGTTGGCGGCCGAGCGGCAGGTTTGCCAACTCGTCATAGATATATCGATCAACGATAACGACGTCATTTGTTGATCGCAGCGCTCTGCCGAGGACCATCCGCAAGTGAACGGCGTCGAGCAGATATAGTGCGTGTCTCGCAATCGTCAGATACCACGCGCGAACATTTTTGTCGCGGCGACTGACCGGTTTGTCCGGCGCTCCGATTCCCTTCTCGCTCTTGTAAACCTTGTGGACAAAGCCTTCCCGGTACTTCGTCATGACTACGACGTCGTCCCAGAAGGCCAGCAGTTCGACCTTGAGTCCGGCAGCGGAAAGTCGCTCGCGAAGGTTTTCGATTTGCGTGCTTTTGCCCGCCCCATCCACCCCTGAAAAGCTGATAAGCAGAGGACGTTTGTTACTCACTTGAGCAGTGTCCTTGTGAATACGTTATGAATTCTGATGCTTTAGCGAGCGCCCGGAGGAGTGCTCGAAGTGCCTTTCGTCAATCCAACAACGGTTCCGATGGCTGCAGCTCCGGCGGCGACAAGTCCGAGCTTGATCAACATCGAATGGACCTGACGTTGTTTCGCTGGCGCAATCGCGGTTCCTGCCGGACGCGAGGCGGCTCCGCCGCGTGTTTGTCCTTGTTGCGCGGTCGCAGTTCCCAGCGGATTCGTTTGCTCTTGAGTAGGCTGTGTTTGAACGGTAGAAGTCTGCGTCTGCTGCGGTTGTTGCGCTGATTGAACCGCGCTTGGCGCATCCGGAGGCACGGTGGAAGTTTCTGCCGGACGGTTACTCGGCACGGGCGCTAGCGGCGCCCGCGAAGGATCGGGACGAGTGGAATTCTGTGGCGCTTGTGCGTCAGTCTGATCCGCCGCCGGAGCAGCGTCCGGAGATTGTGCGCTCGGCGGCTGCGCTGTCGCAGTGTTCTGTTGAGTGCTGCTCATCGTTTGCGCTGCGAGATACTGCGGCGCATTGCAGATCAGAGCCGATAGAAACAACGCCAGAGTGCGGGAACCAATTTGCTTCAAACTCATAACTACTCCAGGGGAAGGCTGCAGGTGAACGGATTCAGATGCTCACATTCACAGATGCCAAAACAGAGCAGCAGGTTGGAGAAGGGTCCAGCTTCCAGGCGATAAAGCTTTGCAGCTCAAAAGCCTGGAAGCTCAATGTTCTGGGCACTTCTTACGATGCGTGCTTCATCGACGTCTCTTGCGGCTGAACCGATCCTGCTTCTCCCGCAAACGCGGTGTTTACCGCTGGCGCCTCGACACCAGCGCTGGCGAGAGCGCGTTGTACATCGGCTTCTCTGTCGATGAACACGGTTTTTAGGCGGTTCTTCAGGTACGCCCAAAGGTTCGGGATGTTGGTGTCATACCAGCAGGATTCGTACATTCTTGGTGAAAGACCGCACAACACGCGGAATCCAGTGTGCACCAGCCGTGGCGAAACCAGCATTGCCGCCGCGAGCCGGTGATTGCCTTCGAGGATCGTGAGCGGTTGCTCGGCATCCACCCCAATCAGCAACACGGCTGAGTTCACCGAATCTCGTTGCAGCCGATATCGGAGAAGGTGGATCTTGGCGAGCGCAGGTTCCGACCTGCTAATCGCCGACTCCCGGATCCGCTTCACGATCTCGCTCAGCAGAAAGCTGCCATTTGATATCTTGCGCCAGTGTGCGCGCGGGAACACACGAATGCGTTTCAGGTCTTCCTCGTTGATTTCGCACTCATACCAGAGTGTGTCCTTGGGCAGCTCTCGCCACATATGTCCGCGACGGCGGTAAAGCAGCGCGCGACGCACGGCATTCTGGGCTCCATCGGTCAGGTCCGGATCGAGCACCACATGTTCAAACTCCTCGCGGTCGCGGTCATACTCCCTCTGGTAGAACTCGTTCTTCAAAAACTCAGAGATTACTTCGACTTCAGTGATTCGACGCTTGAGAATCATGCGAACTCCTTCCATCTCAGACTGCGGATGGAACGCAAAAACGGGAGTGAAACGACTAGCAGCATCAGCAACATCAGCACGATCTGCACCACAATCACCTGTCGCAAATTGGAGTGGAACATGTAAATCAGGAAGACCAGCGCTCCGCTGAACAACAATTGAACCCAGCCGGTATTCGCGATCTTCCGAGACATTTCATAGGTTATGAGCACTACGGACAGGGCATATAGCCCAGTCGCCGTAGCATAGAGACTCAGCAACGGCTCCGCTGAACGGAACCCCTCGCCGAAGACAAGGTGGATGACGAATCCGGGAAACACCGCCAGCCCGAGGATGAATGCGCCGGAGATGAGCGTCACGATGAGCAGCGGCACGATAAGAACATGCACTTTGCTGCTCTCTTCCTCAGCGGCCGCGCTGATCGGGAACATGGCGCTGACGATCGACCAAGCGGCAAAGTAGAGCACCCGCCCGACGAGCGCCACCGCAGCATACAGGCCGGCAAGCTCAGCCGTGAAGAAGTGCTTCACCAGGATGATGTCGATGTTGTTGATGGTGACTTGTCCGACGAAAAAGACAATCGCCTGCATGCCTTCACGAAACGAAGCCGGGATTTCCGCCGTCGATATGTTGCTGTCTTGCTCAAATTGGGCGCGTGGAGCGGGCATCATTACAGCAGCGACGATCGATGCAGAGATTGCGCCCACGGCCCCGAACACTCCATACCCCAGCTCCACCAGCACGACGGCGATGATCAGCTTCGATCCGGCTTCCAGAATGAAGTTCTGCGAGAGTGGCCCAAAGGCGCAGAGGCCTTGCATCTTGCCGCGCTTTACACCAAGTGGAATATAAAAAGCTATTCCCAGGGCGAGCACGCCAAGAAGCCAGGGATCGGGAAGACGCAAGTATTTGGAAATTGGAGACTGCGAAATCGCGAGAATTAAAGCGACTATGCTGCCGGTGATCCAGGCTTGCTTACGTAGATCGCGGTACACAGCCGCTTTGCTTCCGGGATTCGGGTTGCGTGCGACGAATTTTGCGCAGACAAGCTGGAACGAAAGCGTCACCGCCGAAAGCAACATCAGCAATGTGACGATTGCAGTCGCTTGCGCAAACAGCGCAGGCCCGAGCAGGCGCGCCATCGCGACGTTGAAGCCGAAGTTGATCACCGAGACGAGCGTCGAGCCGACCAGCAATACGAGGCCGCCGCTCAACACCAATGACGCGCTAGTTCGTTTTGCTCGCCAGTCAGTCCAGCGGACGCGCCACCCCGTGCGGAGTGGATATGCGATTGTGTTCGGGCCTGAGCTCATTTGGCAGAGATGTGCTGTTACTGTTCGCTTTGATGTTCCAGCAGCTCTGCTGGTAGCCTGACTACGCGATCAATCCTTGCGAAGGCGGTGCAAACTGATACGACGGTTGCGGACGCATCGCGTTCGGCAGGAATCCAGAGAAGCTACGGGCAGCTTCCGTCGAATTCTCATAGATCTCGAACATTCGGTCCGTGCGCGTCAATTCCAACACCATGGCCGCCTGTCGCGAGAGTGAGGCAAGTTTCAAATCCCCGTCGCGCTTCATGACTTCGGAAACGCACTGCAGAAGCATTTCCACGCCAGCCGCATCCAGTTGCTTCACAAGTGAAAGGTCGAAGACGAGCTGCGGACGGTCAGCAGTAAGGAACGGTTGCACGTCTTGAAAGAACTTGCGTGCTTCGCGCTGATTCATTTTTTCCGGCATGCGCTTTACAACCACTGGCCTACTGATTTCCATATCTCCTCATTCCTGCAACGCTGGGGGTCAAAGTCTGACGGTCTTGTGGCACCGCATCGGACACTTTGGTTGGATCGAAAACGTTCTGTTGACGGTCGGGATCTACTTGCGACCTTCTCTGCTTGCGTCCGCCAATTAAGCCCTGCACAACCTGACGCGGAACGAAACTGATCAGGTTGACAGCATGGCCCAAGGTTCTTAGCGCCGAACTCTGCGGCACTGCCGACACCAGCTTGGCATCTTCGACCTCAAGCTCAGCCGCGAACTTCAAGCTGGCAATCTTCTTCATTCCGAGTACGGAGTGCATCAGATCGAGTCCGCATCCGAGGTAAGAAAGTGGCAGCAGCGTGCTGGATTCGATTACGCTGCCGCGATCCACTACGCAGTGATGCTCAATCGAGCTGCCGCGCGTAATCAGCGAGCCTGCGCGGACCCTGGTGGCCGCGCCGATGTAACACGGCGCCACAAGACGAACGCCACGATCAACCTTGGCTCCTGGACCCATCCAGATCCCCGGCCGAACCTGCTCGCCGAGTGGCTGGATCGAAGTGCGCAAGCCAAAACTATCCAGTGTGAGACGCCGGAGATCCGCCGGAGTCCTGAGTCGGTTAACGTACCCGGCAACCATGAATGGTCGCGAAGGCATACGTAATTTCATTAGCTGATTGCGAAACAGGAACGCGCCGTCGTTCCTTCGCGAAGCGGAGAGAACAAAGATGTCCAGCGGACCATCCGGCGCACACGCTTGAGTGACGTGATTTTTCTGGTCGATGTGAAATTGAAGCAGCGCGTCAATATCGATGTCCGCGTAAGCGCCAAGGCGCATTACGATGACCATCTCGGCGCCGTCCTGCACCAGTCCCTCGAATTCGTCTTCTGCGGCCCGCCATACCTGATCGACGGATACGTCTTTCCAATTCAAACCGTCCCGAGCCTCTGCAACGATTGGCAGACTGGGATCAGCGGCATTCAAAACGGAAACACTATCGACGCCGGTCTTCATGCATCGATCAACCAAGCGGTGCAATGTCGGCCTGCCGAGTACCGGCAGCATACTGATAGGAACTCCGGAGAAGCCTTCCGAAGACGAGGATTGTGCTGGAGCCTCTGGAGCCTGGACTGGCACTCCTGCGATAAAGATGGCTCTTACATCCATCGGGCCCGCCGCGGCGCAGATGCGCAAAAACCGGTGCTCCTTGAACATTTTCCCGCCGGAGCCTCGCGGAACGCCGCCAGCGGTCTCTGCTTTCGATGCAAGTCAAACAACCGCAGGTACAAATACTCTGTGGATCGACTCATTGGGCCCCTCTGGCTTAAAACAGCGTCAAGCGAATGACAGGAACTATGTTCGCCTGGCTCTGGCCAGTTAAGTTGTAGAAACTCTGTTGCTGCACGCCAACCGAGAACCGAATCGGGTACTCGACAGGTATTTCGCCAATACCGTCATGCGTACTCTGACGCAAAGGCTTTAGGTAAGAGATGTAGAAACCACTCTGCACGTTGTCATACGCATGTAACAGCGGGTTCTTTCCTCGTCCCGATTGCCATACGAAATTGCCATCGACAGTCCACCTCTCACTGGGTCGATACTCAAACGTTCCGCCGGGCACAAAGGCTTCTGCACGTGCGAATTGCGGGGACTGGACCCTCCACGAACGGATCATTTCCACGAGCGGAGTTACGGTAACCTTTTGGCCAAACCTTCTCTGGAAGCCTACATAAGAAGACGTTGAGAAGAACTCGCTGATCACGGGATTAAATTGCAAGTCCCGAATGGTGTAGCCGGTCACGAGCGCGTTCTTGCCCCAGGGTCTGCCAACGGTGAAGTCGATGCGCGCACCCTTCTCCCCCGAACTCAAGTGTTGCAATGTGAACGGACCCGATTCGTGATAGGCCTGCCCACGAATGGTGAGTGCATTGAACAGCGGACTGCTGGATAGATACACAAATTGACGGAACAGGTTCTGGTCGATATCGAATTTCGACGTCGCATTGCTGTCGCGGCGGATTGTGAATTGCAGGCCGGTATTGAAGTCAAATTTCGCATTGCCCAGCCGCAGCACCGGATTGATCCCACCATTCAGGTTGTAGTTCGACGTGGAAGTGTTCACCACCCGAGACAAGAAGGGGAGAGAGTAGTTTCCGGAATAGTGATCGAGTTGGAAGAACCCACTTACTTCCGGAATACCCGGCGGCCTGTATCGGTATCCTTGCGTGAATTGCGTTTCAATCAAACGACGCCGGCTGGGAAGCTGACTGGGGTTACTTCCGCTCAGTCCTTGGATCTGCGCGTCAAGCGTGTAGATGGTGGCATCGTCGAAGACAGGAGCAATGGAGAAATCGGACAAAATGTTGACCTTTGAACTGACCGGCAGGCCTGCTTCTCCGGCGGCCTCATGCAGACTGCGTTGCACTTCGCCGTTTCTGTCTTCGGGAGCCAGCGCATTGGCACGCGCAAACGAGTTAACCGCTTCGGGCATGTCGTGGCGCATGCGATGGATGCTGCCTTGCGCGAGCATGTAGTCGTAGTCTTCGACGTATTCTGCAGGATTTCCCAAGCTGGCCAGATAGCCCTCGGCCGTGCGGTCGTCACCTTGAGCAAGAGCGATGTTCGCCAGTCCGATCGCGACCTGCTCATCGGCGGCTCCCGATTCCTTCGCCCGCTCGAACAATTTCTGCGAAAGATCGAAGTCATTCATTGACAGGAAGATGTTGGCCCCGGCTATGAGATCCTCGGCAGTGAGCGGGGAAGCCTCTCCAATCCGAGCTTCGGTAAAGCCCAACGAGACTTGCTGACGCGCATCGTCGTACTTGCCCTGTCTGACGAAGAGGCGTGCAAACGCCAGCCGCGTTTCGACGCGATTCGTGTCAGGAGCGTCCAACGCGCGCGCAAAACGCTGCTGGGCGGCATCCTTCTCCCCTAGAAGCAGCAATGCGTCACCTGTGGCCAACAACACAGCGCCCTGGTCGCTTCCCTGTTCCTCTGCGAGCTTCACATCCTGAAGAGTCTCAGACCGCATCTTGAGCTCGGCTTCGGCATGGGCGCGCTGAGCGTAGAGAAATGGATCGTCGGGCTCTTCGCGGATAGCAATCGTAAGCTGCTCAATCGCTGGACGATATTTGTGCTCGTAATACAGGGTGTCCGCAAGCGCGGTGTGGAGCGAGACGTTGCCCGGCTCGAGCGCAATGGCTGCGCGATATTCGGGCTCGGCCTTCTGCAGTTGCCGGAGCTGACGGTACGCGGTGGCCTTGATCTCGTGCGTTGCCGCCGATTGTCCGAGAATTCTTTCCGCTTGCGCGACCTGGTCCAGTGCTCCGTGCGAGCGATGCAGTTCGAGGTTCGAGAAGGCAGCACCCAAACGCGCGCTGCCATTGTTCGGCTGTAGCTTCAAAGCCTGATCGAAGTCGGCAATTGCCGCCTCCGCATTCTGCAGATCGTTCTCCACGTAGCCGCGGTTCACATATGCTTCGGTCATCTTCGGATCGCGAAGCAGAGCACGTGAGTAGTCGTCCACAGCTTCATCCAGCAGATGCTGCTGCTTGTGGACATGACCTTCGAGCAGCGGGAAGTTCGGCTCCTGCGGCAAAATATTCTCGTATTTGGAAGCCAGAGAGAGCGTCTCGTCGTAGCGCCCCAGGTTGTAGAGGTCATACGCGAGATACACGCCACCATCGAGGTCCTTGGGACGCGTCTGCAAAACTTTGTAACCGAACTGCGCCGACTCGCGATACTTGCCGACATGGAAGAGGTAACGCTCCCATTCGCGCTGGATTCGGGCATCGTCCATCATCGCCGGAGTCGAACGATGCACCCACACCCCGGCGACATCAAACTTGTGGCTCTGGATAGCTGCGTTCGCGCCGCCCGCGATGATCGCCGCGTTGTTTGGACCTAGTTTGTATCCGGTTTCATAAGCCCGCTCGGCGTCATCAAGACGATCAAGCGAAGTGTACATGTCACCCAGTGCAAGGTACGGAACGTAATCATTGGGGTACTTCTGGGCGAACTGATGGAAGTACGCCTCAGCTTCGGGAATCTTTCCTTGATCCCGCATGAGATAGCCCATGCTCTCGAGTGCGTAGCGATTTTCCGGATCGTGCTTGAGGACGGCGAGGTAAATCTTCTCGCTCTCCTGCTTGCGCTGCATGATCCAGAGGAGGTTCGCGTATTGCAGCTCGATGTTCGAATTATTGGGATCGAGCTTCATCGCGTCTTCGAGATCCTTCTGCGCCACGGGATATTCTTTGCCCGTCATCTCGATGGACGCGCGCACCCGCAAGAACTCAGCCTTTTGCGGCCCTTCGACTTGGATCTTGTTGATTGCCTGTTCCGCCAATGCGATCTGTTGCTGGGCGGCGGCGCTGTTCCCCATGTCCTTGTAGAGTTCTGAGAGGTTCAGCCGGATTTCGATGGGAAACATCGGCCCTTCGACCACCGCGTCCGGCATGCGCGCCAGGGCAGCTTCATATTCCTGGGCTGCGACTTCGGGCTTGTTCTGCTGCCTTGCCAGTGCCGCACGCACAGTGTGCAAACGATAGTGATCGGGACTGATCGCAGCTGCACGACTGATGAACTGCTGCGCTTTGTCCAGATCGTTGAGGCGCATCTGCGCCTGAGCGGCGCTCAACTGCGCATTGATGTTTGCCGGATCGGCGTCTGCGTAGCGCGAGTATGTAGCCGCGGCTTCCTGCTTCATGCCCGCGAGTTCATACGTGTATCCAAGATCGGCAAGCAGATCCGGCTTCTGTAAGGGTGCGCTCTTAAGCGTGGCGATGGCGCCGGCGTAGTCGTGGTCTTCGCGCTGGTAATTCGCGACGGCGCGGAAGATGTCCACGTTCTTGGGATCGCGGCGGCGCGCCATATCGAGCAATTGCTTCGCTCGCCCGCCCTCGTGGAGCTTCATGTACCCAACCGCCATCAACAACTCGGCGTGCGCAGAAGGCTTGCTTTGTTCGGCATGCTGCAGGATCTGCAGACCCTGCTGGATGTCGCCGCTCTGCATGAACAGTTCGCCGGCCATGAGTTGGTCGTCAACGCGATTGGGGTATTTCTGGACGACTTCCAACAGAATTTTCTTTGCTTCGTCCACACGGCCCATCTTGTAATACGTTTGCGCGAGACCAGACAGGCCCTCAGCGCTGCCGGGCTGAAGTTGCAGCGCGCTTTTGTATGCGCGTTCCGACTCGGAGAGATGACCCGCTAATCGCGCCGCATATCCGAGAGTGAACCATGCAGCTTTGTCGCCCGGCGCCATCTCGACTACCCGCTGAGCGTGCATGTACGCCAATCCAGGATTGTTGTGTTTGAGGGCGTCATCAGAGGCGCGAATCTCGCGCGAGACTTCCAGACTGGAGCCCCACACCAGCGAATTGTCGTCCGAATTCTGGTTGGCAGCGGCCGCACGCGTCCCCTTCTTCGCAGGTTGAGCGCTCTTGGATTGAGGCTGCGTTGGGGATTGCCCCTGAGGACCGCCAATCTCAAACGTCTGGGCAGACACGGCTCCGGCCAGAGCAACAACGATGCAAGCATTTCGGAACATGGAAAGAGGCGCGAACTGTCTCGTTACGGAATTACTGTTCTTCATCTCTGGTGAGTGAATTGCGTCAGATTGCGTGCGGGGCCCCTGTCGGCCAGCCGCTTTTCCCACAGCTAGACCTGCCTTTTCACAGCAGCAGCTCTGCCGACATCAGCTTGGATGCAAGGAGAGACTCTAAGAGTTACTGCTAAGCAAAAAAATCGAAAACCTTACATCGATAACCGCCTCTGTTGGCGCGGATTGCCCCAATCTTTCGCAACCAGAGCTGCGGAAAACCAAAGCTGCCGAATAGGAATCAAATCCACCCTGTACGACACTCTCCGGAGGCGTCCCTTGCTTTACGGCTCTACTACTTTTCCCGCCACCAACCGGCGTGTGCCCATGCTCGGCTGGGTGGTGCTGCTCGCGTTGGCTGTGCATGCTCCGCTGCTGCTGTTCCAATTGCAGGCGAGCTCGTTCGATGCGAACACGCACATGTTCTTCGCCGACCACTACGCTCACCACTGGTTCAATCCGTGGAACGAGAAGTGGTTTGCTGGTTTTTCACAGACGACATATCCGCCGCTGGTTCACCAACTCATCGCGCTGTTCTCGCACATCATCGGACTCACGATGGCCTACACACTGGTCCAAGGCCTGGTGATTTTGCTGCTGCCCATCGGCGTCTATCGCTACACGCGACTGTGGGTAAGTGAACGGGCCGCGCTGTACGCGGCGATTGCCAGTGTTTTCCTGGGATCGCTGGCGCAGATGGTCTATCAGTCGGGACAGATCAACACCACGTTCGCATCGGTGATGATGCTGAATTCGCTGCCTTTCTTCTATCAGTGGATTCGGGAAGGTCGCGCGCTCTCATTCTGGAAGGGCCTGGCAATCTTCATGGTGGGAGCGGCCGGCCACCACGTCACGATGATCTTCGGCTCTTTCTTTTTTGCGCTCCCGATCATCTGGCTGGCGTTCCACGACCACGCCGAAGATCGCGCCGACACTCCTTTGTCCGCGGTGCTCACGCGTACCGCAATTTTCGCTGGGCTGGCGATTATTGGAGTCGGCATCGTCTTGCTGCCCTATTGGGTCGAGTTCTATCACAACCCGATCAAGCAGGCACCGATCTATCACGAGAGCCGCGCTAACTACATCATGGAACCGCTGCTGGGGACGAATTTCTTTCTCATTCCCACAGGTGCGATTTTACTGGTAATTCCGTTCATCTTCTGGTGGGGAGCAGCAAATGCCAGTCTGCGACCGCTGTTCTTTGGCTGGTATGTAACGGCGATTATCGGACTCGGCGGCACCACCCCTGTACCCCGTCTGGTTCTCGGGCGCGCCTGGGAGATTCTCACCTACGAACGCTTCACTTACTGGGCGACGCTGATGGCGCTGCCTTTCGTAGGAGTTCTCGCAGAAAAACTGATCGACCGCTATCGAACCAAGGCCATGGTTGCGCTCGGGGTGCTTGCTGTTGCGTCATGTGCGACATCGCTCTGGTGGCTGCAATACAGCCCGATCGGGGTGCAGGCATTTCCGGTTGATGATGTTGCCAACTTCCTGAACCGCGACGATCACGCCAAGTTCCGCTACATCACTCTGGGCTTCGGCTCCGAGCTGTCGAAGGTCGGCGTGATGGCGAATGCCAGTTCCGTCGACGGCGACTACAACTCTGCGCGTCTGCTGCCCGAGTTGATGGAAGGCGGTTCCGCTCAGCTCACAAATTCGAAATATTTCCGCAATGGGATGGAATCATTGCGAGCCATGCTAAAGCACGCGAACCACTATGGACTGAAGTACATCTTCGTGCACGATCCTTATTACAATCCTCTGCTCGCATTCGCAGGATGGCGTCCGGCCGAGACTTACAACCAGGGCACGATCGTTCTGTGGAGCAAGGAGGACATCGCTCCTGCGCACAAGATCATTCCGCCGCCTGGAGCTATACCGAACGAGTTCCTCAGCCTTCTCTGGGGCACCCTGCCCGTCTCCACGGTGATCATCGCGTTGGGACTATTGCTTCTGTTCCCTGAGAGGCGCCGCGTTGCTGAAACACTTGATTTTCCCGCGACTGCTGCTGAGCCCGTGGTCCTTCGGGAGGCAAAGTAATGAAACGCATCATTCCCATTGTGATGATCGTCCTGACGATTGCCTTTGTGGCTGCTGGAACCGGTCCAGGGAAATTGAAGGACAACACCGACAGTCCTGAAGGCACAGTGCAGTCCTTCTACGATCACGTGAAGGCGGATGACTATCGCGGCGCTTACGCCCTGTTGTCTCCGTCGAGCAACGTGAGCTTCGACACGATGTATCACGACATCGCTGGACGCGACGGCAGTCTGAAGACTCTCTCGCATCTTCAGAACGCACAGGCGCGCGTACTCGCCAGGAATGGCGACCAGACCGTCGTGCGGGCGAATCTCGACTGGGCAACTGCGGTGGGCGAGCTACATGAAAACCGCGACCTGAAGCTGGTCAGCGACAACGGCGACTGGCGCATCGTTTGGCCTAAGCTACAGGAGCAGAACCTACCGCCGCAGGTAATCGCGCAAAGTTTTCTCCGCTGGGACATTGTTCGAAGCGACTTCGAAAACAACGAGTGGGGCGCGCAAAATGCCGAGGCCCCGCACGTCCGCATCACTTCGATGAATGCTGTGGAGCGCGAAGGCAAGATCGTGATCCTCGGGGAACTCGTGAACGAAGATACAGTGCCCGGATACGTGGACGTTGACGGCATTTTGATCGGCAAAGATGGTGAGCAACTGGGCGAAGAAAGCAGCTTCGACCAGATCTCGCACGTGCTGCTGCCGAAAGAGGTCACTCCGTTCCGCATCGATTTCGCTCTGGCGGGCGGCAAACACCTTGCCGATGTAAAGAAGGTCACGTTGAATCCAACATCGCTTCTGGTTCCGGCGTCCGCTGATCCCGTGATCGGTGTGCTGCATCAGCAAATCGAGAAGAACCAGGCCGGGCATTCCGTTCTGAAAGGCGAGTTGGTCAACCAGAGCGGACAGTTGGTGAACATCCCGCAAGTAATTGCCACGTACTACGACAACACCGGCAAGGTGATCTGGATTTCCGACGGCTACGTCGATAAGGCCCTACGTCCGCAGATTTCCGTTCCATTTAGCGTGAGCCTGAACGACGACATCGCACCCAATGTTCATAGCTTCCGCGTGACGGTAAACCACTTCACCATGGGACAGACGAGTTAAGCGAAGACATCATGAAGCGAATCCTGATCTCCGCAATCTCGATGTTGTTTGCCGGCACGCTGGCCGCGAGTGCGGCCGATATGCGATTGCCCGAAAAGGCCACCGCTGGACAAGGCGTCACGATAGGCACAAGCGGCAGCGGCACTGCGATGCTGTACGTCGTTGGCCCTGGTGTGGCGCTTAAGCGCGATGTACGACTCGGCGAGGAAATACAAATCAAGCCGGAGGAACTGCGCAAATCGGGCTTCTACCAGATCGCGCTGAAGTCCTCTGACGGAGACGCGGCGAAGGAACTCTTCGTAGCTCCGGGTCCCGCAGACAAGATCAACTTTCTTGCTCGCCCGTCGCGTGTACCAGTCGGACGGCCGAAGGTGATTTCCGGCACGGCCTTTGTGTTCGATCAGTACGAAAATCTGGTCACGACCCCAACACCTGTGACCTTCAACCTTTCAGTTGCAGGCGCGCCGGCAAGAGTCGAGCGCACCATTGCGCATGACGGAGCGGCATTTTCAGAATCCGGATCCGGCAGCAAGGCCGGCGCCGCGCAATTTGTCGCCTCAGCAGGCGACGCTTCTGTGCGCCGCGTCGTCGAAGAGGTCGCGTCAGACCCTTGCAACCTGCGCTTCACCATCCATCGCGAGAAGGAAGGACTAGTCGCGCAGACCGACACCGTCCGCGATTGTTCAGGGAACCCCGTTCCCGACGGCACCATCGTCACATTCATTTCCAAGGAGCCTGGAAAGGGACGCTCCACGGTAGATGCGCGCATTCGCAAAGGCATTGCGCGAGCGATTCTGCCGGCAGTTCCGGGTGCTACGATCTCCGTCGCTTCTGGAGTGGTGCTGGGCAACGAAGTGCGTTGGGGAGGTGGAGAATGAGCCGCAACAGAAATGAAAAGATTCTTCGCTTTCTTCTGATTGCGCTCGCAGTGGCCCTGGTCGCCACTGCGGTTCTGCCACTCTGGCAGACGGCGGCAGCTGCGGAGCCCGACGCGGTGCAGGTTCGTCTCGATGCATCGCACATCGTTCCACGCCCGCTGGAGCAACTCACGGGACAGTCGATCGTGAAACAGTATTCCAGCGCGTGGAAGAACATGGAAACGGCCCTCTCCGAGAACCGTCCTGAGTTGCTCGAGGAAAGCTTCGTGGGTTACGCGCAAGAGAAGCTGGCCGCCGAGATCAAAGCGCAACAGAAGAACGCATTGGCCACCCGGTACGTCGATCGCGGCCACCAAGTACAAGCAACGTTCTACTCGCCGGAAGGGTCAGCCGTGCAATTGCAGGACACCGCCCAGCTCGAAATCCAGTTGCTCGACGGCGGTAAAGTGGTCAGCTCGCAAAATGTAACCCGGAAGTACGTCGCCGTCATCACAGTAGTAGAAGACCGCTGGAAAGTACGCGTCCTCGACGCCGTCCAGGAGTTCTAGCCGCCATCGACGTTTAGATCGCCGCCTCGGCAGAGCTGATTTTTGACAAGCCGCCATGCAAAACGTTGGCCTGAAACTCGTAGTGAAGATGAAGGGGGTTGTCATCGACCAGCCACCGAAGGACTTTGTCCCCTACATGGAGACCCGGCTCCGCGCCGAACACGCAATGTCGGCGCGATTCTCGCCATTCACCCGTGGCATGCTGTGCGGCATTGCACTGAGTTTGTTGGTCTCCGCCGCAACCGCAATCGCGATCGCCGCCAAACTCTGGCTGTAAGGTTCAAGTGGTTCTAGCTTGACCTTGGTTCCGGCCGATCGGTAGTGGGTCAGTTTGAAAAATCAGCCAGTTTTAACAGGGCACGTGCGTGAAGATGGGATTTTCTTCATAAGATCTTCGATATGCTTATCGGCTTCGGATTGGATGTCGGCAGACTGTTCTTTCAGCCATTGCCAGTTGTCCCCGTGCGCTCCAACAAATCGGAAATACCGTCGAGAGTCGAAAGGGAAGGACTTGAGAGGACGATAGTCGACGACAAGGACAATATCAGCCGTGTCGGGCATAAAATTCGCAAACTTTGTAACGATTGTGTTGGATTCCGCCCGATCAAGCACAAAACAGTTCCAATCGGGCAGAGTCGTTGTCCCTTCTTTAATGGTTGTGCGGCTACGTTTTACGTCCACTGCATACATAAACACGCGACTAATAAAGAACGGGAAATAGCCCGTGTTTTCAATCCTGAAAGGAACAGAGAATGGCTGGCCTTGTGTTAGCGGTGGTTCTGGCGTCACGGCAATTTGGGGTCTTAGCTCTATTAGCCCCGCTAGCCCCAGTGCCGTCAGTACTAGGCCTAGAACGGTGGGTAACGTCCAACTGCGAATTTTCGAGGAGTGGCGCTTTTGCCTTCCGCGCTGCCTATTTGGGCTGCGTCGGCCTCGCGATCTGGGCGTCATACTGCTTGGCTCTATTGTTTTGGGAATAGGGCAACACAATATCACGCAACCCGCGAAACGTTTTCCGCTCCCTTAGCGTCCAATTCACTGATTAGCTCCTCGATACTCCACACGTGAGTGCTCAATCCGGCTTCCATTGCAGGAGTGACGCGCAACGTCTGATGAATCCGGCAGAAGTTGTAGTACATTTCAAGAATGCCAAAGCGCATTAGCAACCATTCCCTAGATGTAAACGAAGCCGCTTTTGAGATGGTACAACGCTCCACCGCTGAGCCCCCCGAAGCCCCGAAAGAAAAACGGCCAAGCAAAGCAGAAGTCGCGCGAATCATGCGAGCAATGGGCCGTAAAGGTGGGAAGATCGGCGGGAAGCGGCGACTGGTGACTATGAGTGAGGAGCAGCGGAGGGAGATTGCCTTGAAAGCTGCTAGAGCACGATGGGGAAAGAAGAAGTAGTAAAATATCAGATATGCAATGGTACGTACGTCACCTGTCAAGCAACATTTTTGTAGCAGGGCGGGTTTAATTCCATTGACAATAGCGTTGATTTCCACGAACATCCACAGGCAACGGAAAACAAAGCGGTTATATTCATGGCGCACACTAAATTATCCAAGAAAGGCCAGCATCGCGTGACCCCGACAGCGAGCAAGCCAACCGTAAATCAAGACATTACCCGCGAGGAATTCGAACTGCGCATGGAATCATTCGCAGAAAACCTTCATGAAGCCATCGAAGAAGCACGCGGCAAAATGTCTCCGGAAAGGCGCGCCGAGAGTGACCGTAAAGCTAACGCCGCTTTGGAGAAATCCGCCAGTTCCGACGCAAGACGATCTCAGCGAGGTGCGTAAACTCTCGTATTTGCTCGTCTCTGACCGCTTTTTCCATTTCAGGATTGCGTGAATCTAGGAATTCCTCGAACCCTCGCAAGTCATTCCTGTAAATAAAGCCCCAGTAATCAGCCTTGACGGACGGCTTTAAATCCGCAATCTCCCTGCGCGTGAATTCTCGTTTGCTCATTTTGTTCTGTGCTTTATCCAACTGCGGCCATCTGACTGACATTGCTTAGCGGCGCACGGTAGTTTCCCGAAGGCGTGAGTTCGGCAAGTTTGCGATTCGTAATCCTCCCTAATAGCAGTCGCACTACGTTCGCTTTTACCTCCGGAAGCGCTGCCAAAATCTGCTGCGCTGAAAATTCACGGCCCGGGTTGCCGCGTAACAACATGAGAATGCGGTCTTGAGAATTAAGAATCTGAGCTGCCGCTGCTGCTGGGCTTGGCTGTGTCGCTCCTACAGGGGTCGTCGTGCGTTCTACGACGACACTGGTACTGCCGGACTTCTTTTGCCGCCTTTTTTTCTTCGAAGCTTTCTTCGCTGGAACATGTACGGCTCCGCGAATGTGGGCCGGGTACCAATCCGCCAAACCCCATCCATCCTTGAAGCGCAGCACCTTGCCAGCCTTCTTAAGCTTGAATAGAGCACCTGCGATGATCGTATCGAAATCGTCAGAAGTGGATTCAACCCCGCCCTCGCGCAGCGCCTCTGCAATCTCTTTATTCGTCTTTTTCTTCTTCGCTGCGGATAGGTAGAGCTCAATGCACGCCCCGACACTCTTGCCCATAAAGGCACCTTCAGGGAGGTCTGCGGGAACCAGCTGAGAGCTGTTGCGGGGCGCTCCAGGGGCTTCGGCTCCATCGATTGCTTCGCCCAGAGCTCCGACAGCAGCAGCAGCCTGCACAGACGAGCGTAGAGCCTGCAATGCCGCGATCTTCGCATCTATGTCGCTGATAAAACGTCCGTAATCGAATTTTTCATTGGCCATGCAAATACCCTCTTCCCGCAAGCACACGAATCGTGCTATACACACAAATAGCGATGGGATTGTATGGGGCCGGTTCCCCGGCCCCCTCCCGCGACGGGAGGCGCTTCATCTAGTCATACCATTCCCTCCGCTTACGAATCGGGTGGGTTCGGTTTAGAGCCCAACTCCAAGAGCCGTTCTCACCCGTCATCTACTTACGTATCACAGTCGCAAATCTTTGCACAAGCAAAAAACGTAATCGCGCGGCCATCTTTTGGCCGTCCGGTATTACGACCACCTTGTCACACGGCCTGATTGTCACCTTTTAACGCTGGTGCGCTTTAGCATTAACGTCGATAAATAAAGGCTGATCCTCTACTATTTACTTGACAGATGCTAATACGCTTTAGCATAATAGAAACACTATGAATCGCCTAGACAATATTACGCGCGCACAGGTTATTGGATGTCTCATTGAGGGGTGCTCAATCCGCTCGACCGTGCGCATGACGGGAGTAGCCAAGAAAACCGTCCTGCGTCTGCTAGTGGAAGTAGGCAACATGTGTGCCGAATTTCAAGACCGTGCGTTTCGTAATTTAAGCTCGCGGCGCTTGCAGCTCGATGAGCTCTGGGCATGGATTTACTGCAAGCAAAAGAACCGCACGGAAGCAATAGCCAAGAAGCACCCTGATGCTGGTGACGTGTGGCTTTGGGTTTGCATTGATGCCGATTCCAAGTTGGTACTCACGTGGATGCTCGGAGGCCGCGATCTAGCAACTGCGAAGGAATTCGTGAATGATATCGAATCGCGTCTCACAAAGCTGGTGCAGATCACTACGGATGGGCACAGGGTCTATCTGAACGCGATCGAGGATGCGTTTGGAATGGAGTGCGACTACGCGCAACTACAGAAGATTTACGGAGCCGTCATCGAAAACGAGACTCGTTATTCTCCGGCCAAATGCATTGGGTGCGACATGAAAGTGGTTAGCGGCGACCCAGACCCAAAGCACGTAAGCACCTCATATGTTGAGCGGCAGAACTGGACGGTTCGCACCACGATGCGCCGATACACGCGGCTCTCCAATGGCTTCTCACGCAAGCTGGATAATCACGCCGCTGCTACCGCCCTAAATTATTTTGCATACAACTTCATCAAAATCCACCGTACACTTCGCATGAGTCCGGCAATGGCCGCAGGCGTCACAGATCGGCTCTGGGATGTGAACGATCTAGTGGAGCTCTGGGAGTCATATGAGCGGAGGGCGGAAAGAGCGGCATAAATGAAAACCAATCCAGAAGTCAACGCGGGTCGGCAGGGCGAGAACGTCTGCGAATGCGGACGAGTGTGGGAACTTTCTAAGCGGAACGTTCCGCAACGCGATAAGGATGATATTTCCTGTACCTGTGGTCGAGTCCTAGTGAGTTGGAATGGTGGATGCATTTGGGCGGCGAAATTGATTAAGGACATTTCAAAGTAGCCCACTACCGGCCGATCCGGGCTTTTGACTTTCTCTTACTTTTAAAACTCTGCTCCGCGAACCATCACCGGCGAGCCACAATCACCCGTGGAATCCCCTGCAGATCCTGCGCAGATCGAACCTCGTCCCATTCGCTCAATAGAGCCCGGATCCGCTCCTCTTGCGAGTAGCCGATCTCCATCACGAGCCAGCCTCCCGGCTTGAGTACCTGGCGTGCTTGGGGCACCAGTCGGCGATAGACATCAAGTCCTTCAATTCCGCCGAAGAGGGCGCAATGAGGCTCGTACTCGCGAACTTCGATCTGAAGCTTGTCCGCCTCCGACTCCCCAACGTATGGAGGATTCGAAACAACCAGGTCAAACGCCGGGCGACATGACAAATACTTTTCCAGCAGATCGCTCTCGCAAAACTGAACGCCATCATTGAACCCAAGCCGCTCCGCGTTCTGGCGAGCAACGTCGAGGGCCGCAGGTGAAATATCGACTGCAGCGATCTTCGCCCGCGGAAGCTCCGAAGCCAACGCCAGCGCGATGCATCCCGACCCCGTGCCTACATCCACGATCCGAGGGGAAGCGATATGGCGCGCCAGACCCAACGCCGCCTCAACCGCGTGCTCGGTTTCTGGACGCGGAATCAACACCGCAGGCGTAACTAGGACATCGAGTCCCCAGAACTCCTGATGTCCAGTGATGTATTGCAGCGGCTCGCCCTGGCTGCGGCGCTCAAGCAGCTCGTCGTACTCCGACAGCTCCCGGCAGGAAAGGACTAACTCAGCATGACTGTACAGATAAGCACGATCACGCCCGAGCACGTGCATCAACAGCGTCTCAGCATCGCGACGCGCATTCCCGCGCGCCGTGTGCTCAAGCTTTTCGCCGCCCTGCTTTATGGCTGAATCAAGACGCAAAGGTTGTTTGCCAGTGTGAGATTAAAAGCCATACCACGGATCACACCGATCCAATCGAAAATACTCCTGGAAAGGTTTGTCCCAGAAGGATCTCAGAGTCCCACCGTCTCTTGCTTCATCTTCTCGGCTTGGAAGTGAGTAATCAGAGCGTCGATCATCGGCTGCAACTTTCCGTCCATCAGTTCGGGCAATTGATGGATAGTCAGCCCGACGCGGTGATCGGTCACGCGGTTCTGCGGAAAATTATACGTACGGATCTTCTCGCTCCGGTCGCCCGTGCCGACCTGCGTTTTGCGTTCCTTCGCCAGTTCCGCCTGTTGCTGCTCAAGTTCCATTTCATACAGCCGCGAACGCAGAACCCGCAATCCCTTCTCACGGTTCTTGATCTGCGATTTCTCATCCTGGCAGCTTACGACTGTGTTGGTCGGCAGATGGGTGATGCGAACTGCTGAGTATGTCGTGTTCACAGACTGCCCGCCTGGACCAGAAGAGCAAAATGTATCGATGCGCAGATCTTTGGCCTCGATCTTGACATCCACTTCTTCCGCCTCAGGCAGAACCGCGACCGTGATCGCCGACGTATGCACGCGCCCCTGCTGCTCGGTCGCGGGGACGCGCTGCACGCGATGTACACCGGACTCGTACTTGAGCTTCGAGTACGCTCCCCGTCCCTCGATCATAGCGATGACTTCTTTGAGGCCGCCGACTCCGGATTCGGAACTCGACAGCACTTCAACCTTCCAACGCTGCGTCTCGGCATAGCGCGTGTACATGCGGAACATCTCGGCTGCAAACAGCGAAGACTCATCGCCGCCCGTCCCTGCCCGGATTTCCAGGATCACGTTGCGCTCGTCGTTCGGATCCTTCGGCAAGAGTAGGAGCTTGATCTCTTCCTCGGTCGCCTGGAGACGAGGCTCCAGACGTGCGAGCTCTTCTTCCGCCATGGCGCGCAGTTCGGGATCGGATTCCTCGGCGACCATCGCCTTGCTCTCAGCGATACCGCGTTGCAGATCTTTGTATTCGCGATAGCGCTCGACGATTGGTGCAACTTCGCTGTGTGCCTTCGCGGTCTTCTGGTACCGCGAGGAGTCGCTAACGATCTCCGGCGAAGCCAGCGCATCGTTCAGTTCTTGGTACTTCTTTTCGATTTGTTCTAAGCGTTCAAACATGGTCAGCTTCTTGCTGCGGACTATTAGCTTGCCGGCTAACTCCGCGGAAGGAATTCAATTGTCGGTGAAGATCGAAGAAGCGGAGAGAATTATTCGCGGCGGCGCCGCTAGGCAATCACCAGCTCGCCGCCATTGTGCTTCTCGAGTTCGAGAGCGCAGTCGAGCGCATGGATCGCACATGCAACCTGCTCGTCGGCGGGTGCTTGGGTCGTGATCCGCTGCAACCAGAGTCCTGGTTTGGTGAGCAGGGCAAAAAGCGAATTGCGCTTGCGAGCCGCATATCGGATCAATTCATAAGAAATGCCGGAGATGAACGGCAATGCAACCAGTCTCAGAGCGAATTTGCCCCAGAACGTTTGCACCGGAAAGATGCTGTAAACGATGATGCAGATCAGCATCACCGTCATCAGGAAGCTGGTTCCGCAGCGCGGGTGCCAGGTTACAAAACTCTGGGCGCGCGCGACGTCCACCGGCTCTCCGCTCTCGAAGGCGAACACGGTTTTGTGCTCCGCTCCGTGATACTGGTACACGCGATGGATGTCCCGAGCCAGTGAAATGCCCCAGACGAACAGCAGAAACAGCGCAATTCGTATCCCGCCATCCACCAAGTTGAACAAAACACGATTTCCCAGAGCGGGAAAGGCGTGCTTCAGTCCCGTGGCAGCCAGTAGCGGCAGAAACTTGTAAAAGAGGATAAAGAAGCCGAGTGAAAAGATGATGTTCGCCGTGGCCGCCCAGCCGCTGATCTCAACCTTACTGTCCGGCTTTGACTTCTCCGAGCCGGTGGCTTCGCCCAGCGCCACATTGGCCGAGAACTTCAGGGCGCGAAATCCCAGCGTCATCGCATGACCAAGAGTGACCACTCCGCGGATCACCGGCCATCCAAGCCATTTCCGCTTTTCCGACGGACGGGCCAAAATCTCGGAATGGGAAACCATCTCGCCTGAGCTCTTCCGCACCGTAATGCCCCAAGCGTGAGGAGTGCGCATCATGACGCCTTCCAAGACCGCCTGTCCGCCAACCAGCGTCTCTTCCCCGCTTTCGAGCGCCGGCAAAAGCTGCGTAGCCGCCATCAGACGTAGATATTGTTTCCAATAATTCATGGATAAATGCCTAACCAAGTGGTAACCTGCTGCCCGGTTACTAAACCTAGGGTTCCATTGTACGTGAGTCATCCAGTATCTCTGGCCCGACGTACTCGGGTTTGGTCCGTTTTAGTCGCTTGGTTTCAGCCACTGGTTCCGATGACAGATCTAGTCAGGAAGATTCATAAGGCCACGCAAGACCTGAAGCGGCTCGAACAGGACCTCCGGCCCCGTTTTTCCAAAGTGGAGGAGTATCCCTTGTCAGAACTCGATGCCGCGTCTCTCCGCGAGCTGAAGATGACGATCGATTACGTTCGCCAACTTCTTTGGAACTACGTCGAAGCCGACGCGCACAAACGCGGCGGAAATAGCGAGACGCTCCGCAGCATTCGCCTCGAGCGGGTCACTGAGATGCTCCGATCCATTCAGGAAGACGTCAACCAGCGCGACGTTGCAGAAAGCCCTGCAGCGGTTACATTTCTTCACGCCGTCCAGGAGATCGCCGACGCCGCCTTCGAGAGACACACAGCCCGCGAAGAAGAAAAGGCCAGCTAGCCGATCCCTTCCATGCCTGACGTGGTTCCGGTCGGCCCCCGAGCACTCAACGCGGAGCCAAAACCGTTAACCGCGACTTGGAAGGATGTTTCAGCCCTGCTACACTGGTATAGCGCTGAAGTGCTGACGGTCGAGCCTTGGTGTTTGACACTCAACCTGCAACTCCGCTATCGTCTATACTTTGTGTAGTTCTGCAAGTGCCCGTCTGGGTGGTCCATCGCGCTTTCTGTAGCCGGTGAGTTTCAGCCTGCGGTTTCATTGCGATTATTCGTGGAATTTGAGTGTCCGCTGACGCGGACGCCCTGTCCCTTCTATCTCTCTTTTTGGAGAATTTGTAATGTCCACCAGTTTCCCCAGCGAGGGGAAAATCGCGCCTAAATGGCACGTAGTTGATGCCAGCGGCCAGACTTTGGGCCGTCTCGCGACCCAGGTCGCACACATTTTGGCGGGCAAACATAACCCGCAATACACGCCCTTTATGGACACCGGCGATCACGTTGTCGTCATCAACGCGGCCAAGGTGAAGGTGACCGGCATGAAGGCCGGACAGAAAATGTATCGGCGTTACACGGGATTTCCCGGCGGATTGCGTGAGGAGCAGTACGAGAAGCGCATCGCCCGCCGCCCTGAGGCGATTGTCGAAGACGCAATCAAGGGCATGCTGCCGAAGTCGAAGCTGGGACGCGCCATGGGCAGCAAACTGAAGGTTTATCGCGACGAGAAGCACACGCACGCGGCCCAGAAGCCCGAGCCATTGCAGTTCGCGGGCAGCAAGTAACGCCGGTCTCTTAGACGGCGAACACAAGATCACCTCACCCACTGCGGATGAGACGAGGGAAATAACAGAATTTATGGCTGATTTGGTTCAGTACTACGGCACAGGACGACGCAAATCGAGCATCGCACGGGTGTTTTTGCGGCCCGGCAGCGGCAAATTTACGGTCAATGATCGTCCGTTTGAAAGCTATTTCGTAACTGAAGCGCAGCGCGTAAGCGCGAAGGCGCCTTTGGCGAGCAGCGAAACCGGAACCACCTTTGACGTCGTCTCGACCGTCTCCGGCGGCGGAATCGTGGGACAAGCCGATGCCGTGAAGCTCGGCATCGCCCGCGCTCTGCTCGAGTTCAACGCCGAGTTGCGCAAAAAGCTCAAGACCGAGGGTTTGCTCTCGCGCGATGCGCGTGGCAAAGAGCGTAAGAAGTACGGACAAAAGGGTGCGCGTAAGCGCTTCCAATTCTCCAAGCGGTAAGTGGTACTGGTCGAGATCGGAATCTTCCGCTCTCGGCCTTGCTTTAGCTGAAGCTGAACGCCGAGAGCCGACAGCTTGTTTCACAAAATCTTCCCGAACCC
>CAZLIE010000003.1:2874-68085 GCA_964559345.1 uncultured Terriglobales bacterium | reverse complement strand
GCATCCGCCGAGGTCAGGTGTTAGGTATTCCTACCGACACCTTTTACGGCCTGGCTGCTGATCCGGTAAATCTGCGCGCAGTCGATCGCATTTACGAAATCAAGAACCGCTCGCGGCATAAACCGCTGTCGTTGCTGGTGGAGAGCGTTGACCAGGCACTGGAATTGTCGAGAAATGTGCCGGATGTCTTCCATGAACTGGCAGGGAAATTCTGGCCCGGTCCGCTGACCATCATTGTCAAGGCAAGTTCGCGCTTGCCGCTAAAGGTGACCGCCAACACCGGCAACGTCGCTCTGCGTGTTCCGTCGGCCGCGATTCCTGTGGCGATTATTCGTGAAACGGGATTTCCGATCACAGCTACGTCCGCAAGTTTGGTGGGCTCGAATGAGTGCACGACGGCGGAAAGCCTGCGCGAACAACTCGGCGACCGGATTTCCATCATCGTGAACGGCGGCCCGACGGAGCGCGACGTTCCTACCACCATCGTCGATCTCAGCGGTGATCCGACGCAATGGCAGATCCTTCGCGAGGGCGCCATCGCGTCTGACGACGTCTCTCAGATACTCTGGAAATAATGGCGGGCGAAACTCGCTCTCGTTTTCGATTCTGGGGCAGGCTTGCCGTGCTCGCGCTGCTGCTTGCGCTGGCCTGGTTTGCGGGAATGTTCGTCCAGATTGCGAAGCAGTCTGGACGCGATGAGGCCCGCAAGGCTGATGTGATCGTCGTCTTCGGCGCTGCGCAATATTACGGACGGCCCTCACCGATTTATCGCGCGCGCCTGGATCACGCGTACACGCTGTTCGAGCGGGGGTTGGCCCCGCTGATCATCACCAGCGGCGGCAAAGCGGAAGATCCGAGATATAGCGAGGGCGGCGTCGGACGCGATTATCTCGTGACGCGCGGCGTCCCCGATGGACACATCATCGCGGAAACGCAGGCGAGCGATACCAGCCAATCCGCCGAGCGCGTCGCCAACATTATGCGCGCGAATGGCCTGCAAACCTGCATTGCGGTGAGCGACGGCTATCACATGTTTCGCGTAACGCGAATGTTGTCGCGAGAGGGAATCGTAGCGTATCCGTCACCGCGTCCGGACTCGCACGTTCCGAGCCGCTGGACACGCATTCGCGCCAATCTGCGCGAGGCGATCAGCTACACCGCTTGGAAGTTGGGGATTTGAAGCTTGCTATCGGACGAGGGCCATCAGTCGCACGGGACTTTCGGTGCCGTGCTCGATCTTCTCCGGAGCAGCGATGGCAATCCCGCCCGAGCGCGGCGTGAGGGATATTTTGGTGACGTTGTTCAGTTCGTAGATGCCCTTCCTGGCTAAGTAGGAATTCTCGCCGGCCGACGCGATCTGCGTGCCTGCGCCGCCGATCCCAACGATATTGCGCGCTTCAATCAGGAAGTGCAGGGCGTCCCCCGAGAACTCGGGAGCAGTGTTGGGGCGGGTCGAAGCGAGCAAAACGATTGCGCCCTGAGGAATCGCGCCATGCGCGCGCTCATATCCAGCGACGTCGTCCATTGTGACCAGCGCTTCAGAGTCCGCAAAGTTCTTGTGCTCGGCCTCGACGATTGCAAGAGGAGCGATCAAGCGCTCTGGTGGCACCTGATCGACAGTCCACGCGCCGCCCAACTTCGCCGGCGAAACCATCGTGGTGTTGTCCAACGATGTGCCGGCGGACATGTCAATCACCGTCTTGAACTGAGAGCTTGCTCCGGCATCATGCCGCTGCGTTGCGAACAACAACATCGCAATCGACAAGGTGCACGCAACGACTACGCTTTGTATCTTCAAGAATCTGTAACTCATGACTGCACTTAATTCCATACGCAATTCGATATTGCAGAGTTGCGTTGGACAACACACATTAAGATGCAGAAGAGCTGCTTTCGTTTGCAGAATTTCTCCTGAAAACGACAACGGTGTGTGGGCTAAGCAGTGTTGTACAACTCAGTGACCTCATACAGGGTGCTGTAATGATGAACACATTTATGTCTGTCCCCATTTTTGGCACGCGCCTTGCGGGAGTCAGTTACAGACCGCGTCCGAGCGCCTATGCGATTGTCCGCAATGGGACCAATCAGATCGCCGTGGCGCGTACACCGCTGGCCTGCTTTCTTCCTGGAGGCGGAATCGATCCGGGCGAGACTCCGGAGCAGACGATCCAACGCGAGGGCAGGGAAGAGTGTGGCTTCATCCTTCAACCCGGTGTCTTCCTGGGAAAAGCAATTGAGTATTGCTACTCAGATGAAGAGCGCGAGTGTTTCGAAAAACACAGCACCTTCTTCGCTGCTGAAATCGTAGGCTTCGGCCCAAGTAGCGAGCCCGATCACGAGACGGTTTGGCTCGATCCCGAGAAGGCGATCGAGACTTTGTCACACGGAAGCCATCGCTGGGCTGTACAACAGCTACTCAAGTCATTATGAAGTCGCGAGAAATCACAGTTGAAGTACGCACTGAGTTGCTCAAAGCAGCACAACAAGCAAGCGGTACCGGCATTACGCAGACCATCTGTACTGTCCTGCGGCTGGTTGCGGCCTCGCAAACTTACGCTTCTCTACGCGAGCTTCGGGGAACGGTTCGCTTCTCGCGTACGTTTGCAGAGCTGAAGGAGGACCGGTGATCTCCGCCGCGCTCACTCGTAGCGCAAAGCCACCATCGGATCCACTGTGGACGCGCGACGTGCCGGCACGAAACATGCCACAGCCGACGTTACGATCAGTAACAGCGTTACCCCGAGCAGCACCAGCGGATCGCGGGAGCTGCCTTCCATCCAGCGGGTCATCAGTTTGCTCAGTGCCAGCGAGATCACGAGCCCGGCGCCGATTCCGCTGCCTACTCCAACAACAGCCGATTGGAAGACGATCTTCAACACATCTTCCCGCAACGCGCCTAATGCCATGCGTATGCCGAATTCTCCTGTGCGTTGCGCGACGGTATAAGAGAGCACGCTGTAGAGACCTGCCGCCGCCAGTACCAGGGCCAGGACAGAAAAAATTCCAAATAAAGTCGCGACCAGATGCTCCTGCGCATATTCCGGCTGATTGCTGATCCACTCTTCGAGGCTCCAGACGATGCGAAACGATTGCTGATCGGGATCGACGGCATGTATCTGCGCTCTTACTGAGTGCAGCAGCGACAGCGGATCGCCTTGGCTGCGCACGAGAATTTGCGTGAATACCGGCATGCTTACCGTAAATGGCACGTACATGGCCGCCTTTACTGGCTTGCGCAGACCGTCATCGCGGGCGTCCGCGGTGATGCCGACGATCTGGAACCAGCTGTCACTCTCGGGAACGGTCAGGCGGAAAGGCGGCTCCGGCTTCAGCTCCGGCATCCGGACTTCACTTCCGATTGCGTCGCCATTCGGAAAGTATTGGCGCGCCATCGTCTGATTGATCACCGCCACTCGCGCTCCACGCGCGGTCTCAGTTGGGTCGAAGATCCTGCCTTGCATCAGAGGGATGCGCAGCACAGAGAAATAATCCGGACTGACGAAATTGGTTCGCACATGCTGTTCTTCAGCAGCCGGCCTGCCCAGAATCTCGACTTTGTTGTCCCATCCGCTGTCAGGCGGCGTCGCATTCGTTGAAATGCCCGCCGAGACTACTTGCGGAATGGTCGTGATCTTCTCGCGCAATTGCGCGAAGTACTGTGCTCTCGCTTGCCACGTTGTGTAGGTGTTGTCGTGGACAGGTATGCCGACCGACATCGCGTGATGCGGATCGTATCCGAGATCGACGTGCGTCAGCCGAATAAAGCCTTGCATTGCGGCGCCGGCTCCGGCGAGAAGAAGCAGGGTTAGCGCAATCTGTCCTGCAACCAAAAAACTGTGCAGGCGCTTGCCCTCCGGACTGCCGGTCATCTTGCGCGTGCTCGACTGCATGACTTGTGCAATCTCCGGTCGCGAAAAACGCAGCGCCGGTGAGATGCCAAACAGGATGCCGGTGAGCAGAGCAAGCCCCACACTAAACAACAGCACGGGCAAGTTGATCTTGATCGCCGCTTCATGCGGGAAGGAGAAGAGCGGCAGCCATTTCACGATGAGGTTCAGCAGTCCAAACGCGAGACCGATACCGAGAATCGAACCCGCGAACGAAAGGATCATCGACTCGGTAAGCAGTTGTCTGATGATCCTGAATCGCGCAGCTCCTATCGCGGAGCGGACGGCGAGCTCGTGTTGCCGTCCGGTTCCACGCGCCAGCAACAAGATCGAAACATTTCCGCAGCCGATCACGAGCAACAGCGCCACTGCGGCAAACAGCGCGCCGAGTGTGCCGCCGATTCTCTCTATGAAGTGATCATTCAGTCCCTGGATCGCTACGTGGAAGTGCTCCGGGAAATGCGTCGGAGTCTCTTTGGCGAATTGCCCCAGCAGAACTTGGAACTCGGCACTGGCGGCGGCCCGGGTGACTCCGGGTTTCAGCCGCGTGATCGGCATGATGGTGCGCGCTGAGTCCGTCGAAAACTTGTAGGGCAGATACACGTCGGCATCTCCCCAGGTGAAGCGTGGCTGCGTCACGCCAACGATGCTGTAAGTCACGTGCGAGAGTTGGATGGATTTGCCGATGACCGCGGGATCCGCATTGAAGTGTCTCCGCCAGAATTCGTAACCGAGCACAGCCACGTTTTGCGGAGTCTGTCCTTCGGGAGCATCGGAGGGAACGAGTCCGCGCCCTAATAAGGTAGGTACGCCGAAATGGTTGAAAGCATTCGAGGTGAGATAGACCGCCGTAAGATCTTCAGGAAGATCGCCTCCCGTAGTAGTCAGGTTCCACTCATCTTCTGCGGCAATGCTTTCGATAGATTTGGCTTCTCTCAACTGACGGAACTGAGGTCCGGTAACGCTGATCCAATGAGGTCTGCCGGTATTGTCACGAACGACAATGTGCACCATGCGATCAGGCGCAGCATACGGGTACGGATTCAACAAGACTGCATGAACGACGCTGTAAACGGCAGTCGTGGCGCCGATGCCGAGAGCCAGAGACAGAATCGCCACCGCCGCAAAACTCGGAGACGCCTTTAGTTGTCGCAACGCATAACGGAAATCCTGGAGCACATCTTGCATGCATCCCTCGAGGCACCGTTCAGAACTCAGGCGCGAGCTTTTAGACCGAGAAGACGGAGGAAGGTTTGCGGACGATGTCGTTATTCGTCCCAAGAAATGAAGTCAAGGACGGAACCATAGAGGACACAGAGGCAAGACAAAAATTGGGCTTTGTTGCCTTAGCTACTTTGTTTGCTTTTGGGATTTATTTGGACAGGAATCCACCAGTTTGGCCAACTAAAGGGACACTTAAGGTGCGCAAAACGGGACACGAAAATATGCTGAGAGTGCGCTTGTCAGAACTGCATTTCCGCTGAATACACGCGACTTACGGCTCGATTTGCACCCTACTGATGCGTCTGCCGACACGTATAACCAGCTCTGCGGGCAGTTTGACGTTCAGATTTGGACGGTCATAGACCTCGCCATCCACCTGAACGGCATGTTGTTTGATCTTGCGCTGTCCATCTGAGGCCGAATCTGCGAGGCCGGACTTCGCCAAAACCTTGTCCAGACGCACGCTTTGTTCGCCGGCGGACGCTCCCGCGCCCGCTACATCGGCCAACTTCACTTGCACGGTGGGCACATCCTGCGGGGTTTCGTGCTTCTGAAACTGCTTCGTCCAGCTCTCTTCGGCCTCGCGGGAGGCCTGTTCGGAATGGAAATCGGCCACAATCTGCCGCGCCAGTGCCTTCTTCACCTGCATTGGGTGCTCGGATCCGGTTGCTACTTTGGCCCGAAGCGCCTCAATTTCACCCGATTGCATGTCGGTTAGCAGCGTCCAGTAGCGCCACATCAGCTCATCGGAGATCGACATCAGCTTCCCATACATATCAAACGGCTCATCCTTTATGCCGATTGCGTTGCCCAGGGACTTCGACATCTTCTGAACGCCGTTTAAACCTTCCAAAATCGGCGTTGTCAGGACGATTTGCGACGGCTGCCCGTACTGCTTTTGCAGCTCGCGCCCCACCAGAAGATTGAATTTCTGATCGGTTCCGCCCAGCTCAACGTCGGCTTCAAGCGCAACGGAGTCGTATCCCTGGGCCAGCGGATACAGTAATTCGTGCAGTGCGATGGGCTTTTCGGCGTCGAATCGCGCGTGAAAATCCTCGCGTTCGAGCATCTGCGAAACCGTTACTTTCGCCGCCAGGCGCACAAAATCGTCGGCTGTGAACTTTGAAAACCATCGCCGATTGAAGTCCACGACCGTCTTTTGCGGATCGAGGATCTTAAAAACCTGCTCTTTATAGGTCTCGGCGTTGCGGTCCAGCTCCTCTTGCGACATCGGTTTTCGCGTCGCCGAGCGCCCAGTCGGGTCGCCAATCATGCCGGTAAAGTCACCGATAAGGAAGATAACCGTGTGTCCGAGGTCCTGAAAGTGCTTCAATTTGCGGATCAAAACTGTGTGTCCGAGATGCAAGTCGGGCGCAGTGGGATCAAATCCGGCCTTCACCTTGAGCGGTTTGCCGGATTTTCGCGACTGCTCGAGCCGCTCGCGCAGGTCGCTCTCGCGGATTATCTCCGCCGCGCCCTTCTTTAGGTAGGCGATCTGTTCATCTACTGGGGCGAAATTCATGCGACCTGGTTGTAGAGTTCGGACTCGCGATGCTCCTGCAGGTCCTCGATTTTGGGCGTGTAATCGAGGAAATGGGGCGTGTGGCGATGCGTATTGAGCGCAGCTTCGTCGCGATAAATCTCATAAAGCATGAATCTGCGCGGATCTTTGCGCGATTGCTGAACGTCAAAGCGCACGCAACCCGGCTCGGTTTGCACAAGTTTGACGTAAGAACGGAACATATCGGCCGTTTCCTGCTCGCGTCCGGCCTTGACTGTGATGTGAACCGTAAGGCAGATCATGGTGGGAATCATTGTAAGGGATGCGGGCGGCGCGCTCATTTAGCGCTTCACGCCGACTTTGCGGACGTATTTGCGGCCCTCAATCCCGTACTCTCCACTCAAAACCATGCAAATTGCCTCGCTGTAGGAGATGTGTTCCTGCTCAAGAATCCGTTCGGCGAGCGTATGTTCGTCGTCCTCAGGCAGCACCGGCACGGATTTCTGCAAGATAATCACGCCGTGATCGAGATGTTCGTCCACGAAATGCACGGTGCAGCCGGAGAATTGGACACCATATTCAACCGCCTGGCGCTGCGCATCGAGCCCTGGAAAAGCCGGAAGCAGCGATGGATGGATATTCAGAATGCGTTCCGGAAACGCCTGGATGAACGGCGGCGACAACAAACGCATGTATCCGGCCAGAATAACGAAATCAACGCCATGATCTTGCAAGCAACGAACGATCGCAGCATCATGTTCTGCGCGCGAAAGCCCCTTGGCCTGGATCACGTGAGCGTTCAATCCGCGATCTTCGGCCGCAAGAATGCCGGGAACGTGCGGCTTGTTCGAGATTGCAACCGCAATCTCAGCCGGAATCTTGCCCGCAGCGACGTTATCGGCAATGGCCAGGAAGTTAGAACCGCGGCCGGACAGGAGGATTCCAAGCTTCATGAGCAACTTCGTGATTTTGTAATTTCCTAATTTCGAAATTGTGTGATTTGACCGCGATCCATAGCCGTTTGGTGTTCCAATTACGAAATTTCAAAATTACCAAGATTACCAAATCAAGAGTAGATCACCTTGCGATCACCCTTCACGATCCTTCCGATCGTGAATCCCTTCTCGCCGGCGCGATCGAGAATCGTCTGCACGCGCTTGAATTTCTTTGCCGGAACTACCAGGATCATGCCGATTCCCATGTTGAAAGTGCGCATCATCTCTTCTTGCGGAACGTTTCCGAGCTTCTGCAGGTGCTGAAAGATCGGCAAAACCGGCCATGATCCGAGCTGAATGTTTGCAGCTTTGCCCTTCGGCAGCACGCGGGGGAGGTTTTCCGTGATGCCGCCGCCAGTGATATGCGCCATTGCGGAGACGGCGTCAGAATCAATCAGGCGGCGCACGACCGGCCAATAACTCTTATGCGGACGCATAAGTTCGGTTCCAGCCTTGCCTTTGATCTCGCTGACGAAGCTTTCGGGCGTGTATCGGGCGACTTCAAAGAAGAGTTTTCGCGCCAGCGAGTAGCCGTTGGTGTGCAATCCGCTCGACGGAACGCCGATAATGGCGTCGCCAATCTCGACTTTTTCGCCGGTAATAATTTTGTCGCGCTCGACTGCGCCTACGATAAAGCCGGCAATGTCATACTCACCGTCCGAATAAAAGCCGGGCATCTCCGCGGTTTCGCCGCCGATAAGCGCACAACCGTTAGCGCGACAGGCATCGGCGATGCCGGAAACCACCTTTTCCGTCACCTCCGGATCCAATCTTCCGCTGGCAAAGTAATCGAGAAAGAACAGCGGAGTCGCGCCCTGGACGGCAATATCGTTTACGCAATGGTTCACAAGATCCGCGCCGACGGTGTGGTGCAGCCGCATCTCGAAGGCGATTTTGAGCTTCGTGCCCACACCGTCGGCGCTCGAGACCAGAACCGGATCCTTATATTTGGTTCCTAGGGCGAAAAGGCCGCCGAAGCTGCCGATATCGCTCAATACATTGCGATTGAAAGTCTTTTGCGCGACGTACTTGATGCGCTGTTTGGCGCGTTCAGCGCGGCTGATGTCCACACCTGCGTCGGAATATGTGAGGGCACGACTGGGAGATTTACGGGCTGAGGATTGCGCCAAGCAGTCTTTTTCCTTCAGGTAGGAGTGTTTTAGGTCGGAAACGAAAGTGTATCACCTGACGCAGAGGAGCAATCCGGTGCGCCGCCAGCGGGTGTGCGTCAACATATGTCCCGCGGCGGACGCGTAGAGCAGAGCTTGATGAGCCAGATTGGGATCGAGCCATGCCGAGCTGGGCGCGTCGTAGGACCAGAAAACAAACAGTGGCTCGCCGACAACGTTGTCCACCGGGACGGTTCCGAAGTAGCGACTATCCTCGGAATTGTCGCGATTGTCGCCAAGAACGAACAATTGTCCGGCGGGAATGCGCGTGGGAGCGATGTTTTCCTGCCAGCTCCAGCGACGATTGGGACGCACGCGCGCGTATTCATCCGGGACCGGAACTGAATTCACGTAAAGTCTGCCGCGACGAATAGCCACCGTATCGTTCGCGACGGCGATTACGCGCTTCAAATAAATCTCGCCGGGATCAATCGGACTGCGGAAGGCCACGATTTCACCGGCTTTGGGCGAGCGCAGATGCGGGAAATGCAGGTTGGTGAACGGAATTCGTGGGCCGTACGGCAGCTTGAGCATCAGCAGATGGTCGCCGACGAGCACCGTTCCCTCCATGGAAGCGGTCGGAACCATTCCCGGCTCGATCACAAACGAATATAGGAAGAGGGCGATCGTTGCCGTCCAGACAGCGCGTTTGAGCCACGATTTCGAGCCTTTCGGAGAACGGTTGGCAGCCACGAATGTTGCGGCCGCGGGCACATGTACGCCGTTGTCAGTCCAGGTAGCGGGCGAAATCGCTGGTGCGGAGATGCTGCTCAAGATGAAAGCTCCGGAGGATTGGCTCATTGTGGGCCGCTCATCCGGAGCTTGGAATCAGAGGTTGTACCTAGAAAATCGGGCGGGAAGGTTACGTTCGGTCAGCTGTTGCGACGGTCGCCATTTCTTCGATCATGTCCCTCGCTTCTGGCGGCCTTGCGGCGTTCGCGGGTGCGGGTAGGCGCGATGCGACGGTCCACATCCGGCCATGTGAGTTCCGGCATTGCCTGGATTCTCTCCACGACCGCTGCCACGCCGTAACGGCCGCCGGGAACGTTGTCTTCTACGCGATTTACTGTGGCTTTGCAGCACACCCATTTGCTTACGTCGCCGGTGACTTCCTTGGGCAGGATCATCACGATGTCCACTGCGGAGCCTTCCGCGACCTTGGTGGCGCACTCGAGAAAGATTCCGGATTCGCTCAGATTGCGGGTTTCGACTAGTTCGTGGCTCTCTTCAGTATGCAGTTTGGCGGGGACCTTGATGTGGTGACGGGGCGAAGTTCTCTTCTCTTGCTGTGGCGTAGCCATAGCGATCTCCTGAATGCTCTGGGGAAGCGTTTCGCAGGTTACAACGAACCGGCAGAAAAGTACATAACCATTGTCTCTGGTTTGAGGCACGACTGGCCCAGAGAACCACAAAAAATACTGCCGCAACCTTTGACAGCGGAGGGTGTGTATATTTATACATATAGATGCATATTCATGCAGAGACATGTCTAAGGCGGCGAGGCAGCAGTTGATATTGCAGCAAATCGAGAACGGGAGCGTGGCCAGCCAGGAGGACCTCCGGCGTGCGCTCGGTCGCCACGGGCACAAAGTGACCCAGGCGACGCTCTCGCGCGATATCCATGAACTCGGCCTGGTGAAGACTAGCGAGGGATACGCTCTGCCCGGCGATGCGGCCGATCCTGTGCTTCCGGCGCGGCGGCTGGTGCGTGAGTTTGTGCTGAGTGTGCGCGAGGGTCAGAACCAACTGGTCGTGAGGACCAGCGTCGGCAGCGCGCAGCCGGTAGCAGCGGCCTTCGACGCAGAAGAATGGCCGGAGATGTTGGGCAGTATTGCGGGAGACGACACGATCCTCATCATCTGTCAGGACAAGAACGACGCGCGTCAATTGGCTCTGCGCATTCGGGAGATGCTTGAATAAGTGGCTGAGCAACTTCAAACCGCGGTGGTTGGCGCGACCGGCTATGCCGGCTTTGAACTGAGCCGACTTCTGTCTCATCACCCGCGACTCTCGAAGCCTCTTCTGTTCACTCGCGACAGCGGACCGACAGGCGATCTCGCAGACTTCTATCCGCACGCGCTCGGCAATGGCAACCTGCGCGTCCAACCCTTCGATTGGGAGAAGTTGACCGACGGGCAAGTTGATCTTCTGTTTCTAGCCACTCCGCATGAGACCTCGCGCGAGTGGGTCCCGCAGGCACTCAAGCACGGCGTGCGCGTCATCGATCTCAGCGGCGCATGGCGTCTCAAGAGTGCCACTCATCGCAAGGTTTACAGCTTTCATGATGCCGACGCCGCGATCGCTACACAGATCGCGGAGAAGGCGATCTACGGCTTGCCCGAGCTGCGCTCGAAGCAGATTGCCGGCTCATCCCTGATCGCAAACCCAGGCTGTTACGCGACCTCGGTGATCGTCGCACTGGCTCCGCTACTTAGATCCGGAATCGTCAACAGATCTGCTGGAATCGTGTGCGACTCGAAGTCCGGAGTCTCGGGAGCAGGGAAGCAGGCGACATCCACTACGCACTTCGTCGAGGTTGCCGACAATCTTTCCGCCTATGGCGTGTTCACGCACCGGCATCTCGGAGAGATCCTCGAGCAACTCGAACTCGAAGATGACGAGCTGACATTCACTCCGCATCTGTTGCCGATTCCGCGCGGGATCATGTCCACGATCTATGTGCGGCTCGAGCAGCCGACAAAGTCACCAGAGATCGAGGCCATTTACTCCGCGGCTTACGCGGGCAAACCGTGGGTTCGGATCTTCGGCGCGAAGCTGCCGCAGATTCGCTATTCACTTCACACGAACTACTGCGACATCGGGTTCAACCTGAGTGCAGATGGCAAACGCATGGTGGTGGTCTCATGTTTGGACAACTTAATGAAGGGCGCGGCTGGCCAGGCAGTGCAGAACATGAACGTAATGTTTGGCTGGGAAGAACGGGAGGGGCTGCATTGAGAGTAGTCGTCAAGATTGGAGGCGCTGCTCTCGAAGATAAGGCCCTCGTGCACAAGTGTGCGCGCGCGATTGTCGAACTCTCGGATGGAGGCCGCCACCAGGTTGCCGTCGTGCACGGTGGCGGCGCGGCGCTTACGCGCACTCTTCTGCAACTCGGCAAGGAGAGCAGCTTCATCGATGGTCTGCGCGTCACCGACTCGGAGACCCGGGACATCGCTCTCATGGTGCTCGCCGGCAAGGTCAATAAGGCCCTGGTCGCCGAACTGGCGTCGTTGGGTCAGCCTGCGATTGGAATGTGTGGGGCGGATGGGTTGAGCTTTCGGGCGCGCAAGAAGAAGAACAATGGACACGACCTGGGATTCGTCGGCGAGATCTGCTCGACTGATCCGCGCTGGATCGAAGCCATCTGGAGCGCGCAGGGGATTCCGGTCATATCGAGCGTAGCCCTCGGCACCGATGGCCAGTACTACAACGTGAATGCCGATCAGACTGCGGCAGCGTGCGCGGTGGCATGTCGTGCGCATGCATTGATCTTCCTTACCGATGTGCCCGGCGTGAAGAGCGCCGATGGATCAGTAATTCGCTGGCTGCAGATGAAGCAGATCGAGGACTTGGTGAAGACGTCGGTGGTGAATGGCGGCATGTTGCCGAAGCTCGAAGCGTGTCAGGAGGCGCTGCGGAGAGGCGTGGGCCGTGTGCGCATCATTCCCGCGAGCGAGGTCAGCCTGCTTCCGGAGTTCTACACCAGCAAAATCGAATGTGGCACCGAGGTGATGGTCGCATGAAGGTTGCACAAGCCCAACAATTGGAGGCGAAGCTTCTGCTGCACACGTACGACCGTCAACCGCTGCTGCTCGAGCGCGGCAAGGGCGTCCACGTGCATGCGTCCGATGGCCGCAAGTATCTCGATTTCCTGAGCGGCATCGGAGTGAATGCGCTCGGTTACGGCGACAAGGCCGTACTGAAGACGATCGCGCGCCAGGCAACGCGGCTCATCCACACGTCCAACCTGTTCTATCACGAGTACACCGCCCCATTGGCGAAGCGGCTCACGCGTATCTCCGGATTGGATCGCGCATTCTTCTGCAACAGCGGCACGGAAGCTTGGGAGGCCGCTCTCAAGTTGGCTCGCGCGTATGCGAAGAAGAACAACAATGACGGCCCGGAGCCCAAGTGGCGCATTCTCGCCATGGACAACTCGTTTCATGGCAGGACCTATGGAGCCGTTTCGACCACCGGCCAGGCGAAGTACCGTGAGCCCTTTGCTCCGCTCTTGCCGGGAGTGGAGTTCGTCCGGTTCAACGATGTCGAGGATCTCAAGGACAAGTTCAACGACAGTGTCTGCGCGGTTTGCATTGAGGCGGTGCAGGGCGAAGGTGGCATTCAGCCGGTCTCGCGCGAGTTCCTCGAGACTGCGCGTGCGCTTACCGGCGGCAGCGGCGCATTGCTGTTGATCGATGAGATCCAGAGTGGCCTCGGTCGCACCGGGAAATGGTTTGCCTACCAGCACTACGACCTGAAGCCGGATGTAATTACGGTCGCAAAACCCATCGCTGGCGGGCTGCCTCTTGGGGCCGTGCTGATGACCAATGAAATCGCCAGCTGCTTCAAGCCCGGGATGCACGGCACGACCTTCGGCGGCGGGCCGTTGGCTTGTGCGGTCGCCTGTACCGTCATCGACCAAATTGAGAAACGAAAGCTGCTTCAGAGTAATCGCGAACTGGGAAAGTATTTCGTCAAGCAGTTGGAGCGGTTGCAGAAGAAGCATGACTGCATACGCGAGGTTCGCGGCCTGGGACTGATGGTGGCTGCCGATCTTCACTCAGTCGATCAGGCCAAAGAGGTTGTCGCAAAGCTGCTGAAGGCAGGAGTGATCATCAATCGCACGCATGAGACTGCGTTGCGCTTTCTGCCTCCGTATGTGGTTCGCAAGAAGCATCTCGATCAGGTTGTGGATGCACTCGACAAAGCACTCCAGCAGACGAACAAGCGCAGCAACAAATCACAACAGCAGCCATTGAACTCCGCCTCGAAGAAGAAGGCGGAGCTGGTTGCGCAAGGGAGCACGCATTGAGCACTCGCGCATTACAAACTGTCCCGCCGAGCCCTGCGCCGCAGATGCAGGCCTGGTGCGAGGACGTGATCTCGATCAACGACCTCGGCCCGTCCGGCGTGGCAGCAGTCCTGGATCTTGCGGCGTTGATGAAGGCGCGCCCAGCGGACTTTCGCGGATCCTTATTCGGTAAACAAGTCGTGCTGTTCTTTGAGAAGCCATCGCTGCGTACCCGCTTGACGTTCGAAGCCGGCATCAACAGCCTGGGTGGAAGCTCATTCTTCTTCGACCAGACCAACTCGCGGCTCGGAGCGCGCGAGAAGTTGAGCGACATCGCGCATAACCTGGAGCGCTGGGTCGATGGCATCGTACTCCGCACCTTCGAGCACGCAACCGTCACCGAGATGGCCGAGCACTCAAGCGTGCCTGTCATCAACGGACTCAGCGATGTCGAGCATCCCTGCCAGGCGCTCGCCGACTATATGACGCTGCAGGAGCGTTTCGGCGACTTGCGCAAAGTCAAGCTTGCCTACGTGGGAGACGGCAACAATGTAGCCCATTCGCTGATGTTGGCAGCCGCATGCCTTGGGAGCACCATCCGCATTGCCACCCCGCCGGGCTACGAACCCGACGCGGCGATCGTGGCGAAGGCCGAAGAGATCGCGGAAGCCACTGGAGCAACCATCGAAGTCCTCCATGATGTGAACGAGGCAGTCAACGGCGTGCATGCGATCTACACCGACGTGTGGGCCAGCATGGGACAGGAGAGTGAGACCGCCGAGCGCAAGGAGATATTCGGCGCCTATCAGGTCAACGAGAACCTCTTCGCCGACGCGGCCCCAAACGCCGTGTTCATGCACTGCCTGCCGGCGCACCGGGGCGACGAAGTTACCGACGACGTGATCGACTCGCCGCGCTCAGTTGTATTTGACGAAGCCGAGAACAGGCTGCACGTGCAGAAGGCGATCATGCTGATGTTGCTCGGAGATTCAGTGGACCGTGTGCGTCCTGGACTCCGCTCACCCGCGCAAAAGAAATTAAGGAGAACTCATGCCTGAGAAAGTTGTACTTGCATATTCGGGAGGACTCGATACCTCCATCATCATTCCTTGGCTCAAGGAGAACTACGCCTACGACGTGATCGCAATGGTCGCGGATGTCGGCCAGGGTGAAGACCTCGACGCCGTCATCGCGAAGGCCTACAAGACCGGAGCGTCGAAGGTCGTCGTGCGCGACATGCGCGAGGAGTTCCTCACCGGCTACGTCTTCCCGGCGATCTCCGCTGGCGCCGTGTATGAGCACAAGTATCTGCTGGGCACTTCGCTGGCGCGTCCGGTGATCGCGAAGCATCAGGTTGAAGTTGCTCTCGCGGAGAATGCGACGGCGGTCGCTCATGGCTGCACCGGCAAGGGCAACGATCAAGTTCGGTTCGAGCATGCGTACCAGGCCCTTGCACCGGAGCTCAAGGTAATTGCGCCGTGGCGCGAATGGGACCTCAACTCACGCGAAGACTGCCTCGCCTATGCGGAGAGCCGCGGTATCGCCGTAGCTGCAAGCCGAGAGAAGATCCATAGCCGCGACCGCAATCTGCTGCACATCAGCCATGAAGGCGGAGAACTCGAGGACCCCGCCAACGCTCCGCTCGAATCGACATGGCAATGGACGAAGTCGCCCGAGGATGCGCCCAATAAGCCCGAGCCGGTAGAGATCGGATTCGAGCAAGGCGTTCCCGTATCGGTCAATGGCAAGAAACTATCCCCGGTCGCGCTGCTCGAGAAGCTGAATGACATTGGAGCTCGCAACGGTGTGGGCCGCATCGATCTCGTGGAGAACCGCTTTGTCGGCATCAAGTCGCGTGGCTGCTACGAGACGCCGGGTGGCACGCTCATCCTTACCGCTCAGCGCGAACTCGAAGCGCTGTGCCTCGATCGTGACCTCATGCACTTCAAGCAGCACATCGCGCTGAAGTATGCGGAGCTCGTGTACTTCGGTCTGTGGTTCACGCCGTTGCGCGAGTCGCTTGATGCATTTGTCACTAGCACGCAGAAGGAAGTCACCGGCACGATCGGTCTGAGCCTGTACAAAGGCAATGTATCGGTCACCAGCCGCAAGTCTGAGTTCTCGCTTTATCGCACTGACCTGTCGTCGTTCACTATGGGCGAGAGCTATGACCAGAAGGATGCCGCAGGGTTCATCCGCATCCTCGGCCTGCCAGCCCGCTCACGCGCGATCCTGCGCAAGGCCGCTCCTGAACAGGAGGAGGTCACCGCGTGAAGATGTGGTCGGGCCGCGCTCGCCGGCCATTGAACCCGGAATTTGAGCAATGGCAGCGCTCGTTCCCATTCGATAAGCGCTTGCTTGCGCACGAGATCGCCGCCAGCCGCGCGCACGCTCGCGCGCTCGCGCGCATCGGTGTGCTGTCTGGGCCGGAGTTGCCGCTGCTGCTTCAGGCTCTGGACCGTGTGCAGATATCACTCGACCGGGACTCGGGTTTCCTCGAAGACAGCGAAGCCGAGGATGTACACCACTTCCTCGAGCGTCGGCTGGTGGAGCTTGCAGGTGATGTTGGACTCAAGCTACATGCGGGCCGCAGCCGCAACGAGCAGATTGCAACCGACCTCCGGCTTTTCATCAGGGCGGCGATGGACGAGATCGAGTCGGAACTAGCCGGCTTCATCGAAGCTCTTACCAGCAAGGCACGCAGTGTAGGCGGTGCGGCGATGCCGGCGCACACTCACCTGCAGGCTGCAGAGCCGGTGCTCGTCGCCCATTGGCTGCTTGCGTACGCCGAGATGCTGCTGCGCGACCATTCACGCCTGCGCGATTGTCGCGAACGGCTCAACTTCTGTCCGCTTGGTTCGGGAGCGGTCGCGGGAGCAACGCTCCCACTGGACAGGGAAGCGATGGCACAGGAGCTGGGTTTCACCGCGCCTACTGCCAACAGCATTGACGCGACCAGCGATCGCGATTTCGCCATCGAGTTCGTGCAGGCATTGTCGTTGCTGGGAGTGCACCTGAGCCGCTGGGCTGAGGAGATGATCCTCTTTGCCACCCGCGAGTTCGGTTTTGTGCGTCTGCCAGAGTCCTACTGCACGGGCAGCAGCGGGATGCCGCAGAAGATGAACCCCGATGCGCTCGAACTCATTCGTGGGAAGTCTGGACGATTGGCCGGCGCGGCCGTGTCTCTGCTGATGACTGCGAAGGGCCTGCCGCTTGCCTACAACAAGGACATGCAGGAGACGCAGGAGCCTGTCTTCGACGCTGCCGAGACCGCATTGCACTGCGTCAAGACGGCAACTGGAGTTGCGCGTGAATGTGAGTTCGACTTTGCGCGCATGAAGTCTGTGGCACAGCAGGGGTTCACCAATGCCATGGCTGCCGCCACATATCTCACGTCGAAGGGAGTTCCTTTCAGGAGCGCACATGAACATATTGGCCGCGCTGTCAGCTTCTGCATCGAGCAGGGTTGTGAGTTGCAAGATCTCTCGCTGGAGCAGTTGAAGCAGTTCAGCCCCGAGTTCGACCAGGACTTCTATTCTGCAGCGACCCTCGAGTCGGTGCTCGCCTGCCATGACGTGCGTGGCGGGACCGCCCCGAAGCAAGTCGAGATTGCATTGCAGACAATAGAGCAACGCATCACCGCACTACAGGAGGCACTCCATGCGCACGCGTAGAGCGATCCTGCCCGATGTTGAGCAGATCCACAAACTCATTGCGCGCTATTCGTCCGATGGCACACTGCTGCCGCGCACCATTCCTGAGCTGTCAGAGAACGTGCGCGACTTCATCGTGGTAGAGGACGAAGGCGAGATCATCGGCTGCGGCGCACTGCACTTCTATGGTCGCCATCTAACCGAGATCAGGTCCATCGCGGTTTCGGACACACACAAGGGCAAGGGCGCAGGACGTGTCCTGATCGATGCCTTGCTGGATGAAGCCAAGCTTCACCGGATCACATGCGTATGCCTGTTCACTCGAATCCCTGACTTCTTCGCGAAGTTTGGGTTCGCCTTCGCCAGCCGCGAGGTGCTGCCGGACAAGATATACAAGGATTGCGTGAAGTGTCCTCGTCTGCATGCCTGCGACGAGGTCGCGATGTATCTCGGCCAACTGCCGAAGGTGGATCCGGTAAACCTCGAGGACATCCAAGTCCCGCTGAGCTCATTGAGAACCTAAGATTCGACGAAACGTCCCCCGGCGGGATACAGGCGTCTCTGTGACTCTGAATAGCGTTAAACGGGATCAACTCCGCAGTTCATTGACTAAGATGGAGGTGGGGGAATACCATTCGAGGTAATCGACAGGAGACTTCCAGCGTCTCCCAACGGTTCGAATCTGCCGCTTCCCGACGGAGGGTGTGGTGTCGTATGGCCGAACGCAAAGTTCTCCATTCATGGAAAGAGATCTCAAGCTACATGAGCTTGGGTGTTCGGACTATCCAACGATACGAGCTGCATCTTGGTCTGCCTGTTCATCGAGTGGCGGGAAAGAGCCGCAGCGCCGTCGTCGCCTTCTCGGATGAACTAGATCGGTGGGTGGAGCGGAGCCCTACCCGAAGTGTGAATGCACCACAGCCGTTGAATAACCTGAGGCAGATTGAGGCCAGACATCGGTTTCTGGAAATCGCCTCCCGAGCCAAGGGCACTGCCGAGCGCGCCAGGGCAGCTTACGCGATGAGTGTGAAGCACTACTCCGACGTGCAACACATCCTGGAAAGAGCCAAGTCCATTCAGGACCATTACAAGCGAAAACCCGATCAAGTACTCGCAAAGGCTGTCTGACATACCCCGCTGGTGCTAGACATTCTGACCAGGATACTGCGCATCAGCGCCGTTCATCTCGCGCGCCATAGCTTGGCACCCGAATGACTAACAAAATGGCAGTGGGCGGAGGTAGGCGCTGTCGATTGCTTCCGGATACGCCCATAATCCTTGGCAGTGTCCTTCCAATCAGAGACGTTGCCAGAGCAGGGTTCCAGGCCATCGGCGCGAGAGGGACAGCCCCGGGACAATCTCCTCCTGGCGTCGCTCCCCGCTGAGGACCGAAAACGCCTCGCTCAATTTCTTAAGCCTGAAGAGTTTGACTCTGGCGCCCTCTTGATTGATGCAGACCAACCGATTCTCTACATGTACTTTCCGATCGATATGGTTACCTCCGACGCTGCAGGATCTCAAAGACGGTTCGACGGTCGAGACCGGCCTGATGGATTCGAAGGTGTGGTCGGAATCCAATTCTGGTTGCGACAGGCCACCACGCCCACACGGACGATCGTACAAGTCCCAGGGAAGGCGCTGAGGATGACTACTGGCGATTTCAAGCGCGAGGTGATGGAGAGGCAATCCCCATTGAATCCGTTGATCGCCAGTTACATTCATGCCTTCTTGCAGATGACAGGCCAGACCGCCGCCTGCAATCGCATGCACGAACTGAATGTGCGGTTGGCACGTTGGCTGAGTTTGATACTGGACAGAGTGCAGCGAAACGAATTTCAGTTAAGCCAGGAGTTCCTGGCCATGATGCTGGGCGTGCACCGTCCGGCGGTGACCATCGCACCTCAAACCTTACAGACGGCGGGGATCATTCGCTATCGGCGGGGGACCATCAAAATCGAGAACCCTGAGGCGCTGAGAGAAAGCGGCTGTGAGTGTTACGCCGTCGTCGAGGCTCAGTTCGACAAGATGTTTGGAGTTGGGTGGCGGCAACCCGCATAGCCGCGCAGACTGCTGCTGCAGTACCGCTGACTGCTCAGTCAACCGACGAGACAGTTCCCGCAACTCCTCCGATTTCACCTTCAGCGATCGTGCTCGCTCGCGTGTAGGCACTCAGTCGTCCTGCCGCAGTCCAAAGAACTTGAGGTCCTTGGGCTCGAAGCTGCCAGCCTTGTCGCACTCCGGGCAGCGGATCGCGCGAGCGCTTGAACCGTCCCGGAACAAATCCATGATGCGAATTCCCGCGATGATGTCGGACAGCAAGTGATGATAACCACAGTGCTGGCATTCGAAGCCGCAGGAGCCCAAGTTCTGAGCGTAGAGAGATGACTGAGGCCCGGCCTTGGACGCGATATTCTGTCCAGTGTTCTTCATGACCAACAACTCTTCTTGAATATACGGCGACAGAATGCGTGGACTCGGTTCGCTAGCGTACAGTCCGCAGTGGTGGCGCATCAGGGTACACTCGGAGATACACAGGAGAGAAGCGCGGAAGGCAGGACGCGGTGGAGCTGGAGGCTGTGTGGTTGCTGTCAGCCTCTCGCGAGATTGTTGATAGGGTAGTCTGGGCAGTGGCGGGCCCGGCAGGACTCGAACCTGCGACCCTCTGCTTAGAAGGCAGATGCTCTATCCACCTGAGCTACGGGCCCGTAGGGTCATTCTAATACGGGCAATTTGTGGCTCGATTCCGCGACTTTTCACCCGGTTCCGGGTTCAGCATCGAATCAACAAGGTACATGCAGGTGATGTCGTCTATGGCATGGTTTACGAGTGTCCGCATACATAGAGGCGCCCTCTGGGCAGCCGCAGTGATAATGACCGTTGGAGTGCCTATGCATCTCTTCGGCGCCCTGGGTGGTGACGCGAGTTCCATCGCTAGCGATCAGGTCCACATGAAGGGATCTCTCCGCGTCGTCCGCGCAGCTGCCTATACCATGCATGAGATCCAGGCCCCGACCGGGACAACGGTTCGACAGTATGTTTCGCCGGCAGGCAAGGTCTTCGGTGTCGCCTGGCAAGGTCCATTCAAGCCAGATCTTCAACAGGTCCTTGGCAACTACTATCAGCAGTACGTGGCAGCGGCCCGGGAACGACGTGGTCGTGGTCCGGTGACGATTCAGGTGCCGGGACTGGTAGTTCAGTCAGGCGGTCACCAACGTAGCTTCGTCGGGCGCGCCTATGTGCCAGAGATGTTGCCGGACGGCGTCCGGCTTGAGGAGATTAAGTAGTGAGGCTGCGTCGCGCTCTGTTGGTTCTAGCCGCAGCATCATTCTCGGTAATATTAGGCTGCGGCGGCAGCGGGAGCTCCTCTAGCACCTCGACCGGAACAGGGTCGGGAACTGGGACTACTCCGCCGTCCGGTAGCAACGTCCAGCCCATCGTGGTGAATGCTGGAGTAACCAGTGCCAAACACAATCCGCCCGACTACCTCAACGGTATCTTCACCACGGTCACCGTGTGTGTCCCCGGTACTTCGACCTGCGCGAACATCGACAACGTACTAGTGGACACGGGCTCCTATGGTCTGAGAATCGTTTCTACAGCCCTTCCCTCCGCCGTCGCGCTCCCGCCCCAGCATGATGCCAGTGGCAATCTGATCGCAGAGTGCAACCAGTTCCAGGACGGATTCACATGGGGCTCCATTCGTAGCGCGGACATTCAGCTATCGGGTGAGAAGGCAAGCAATGTGCCGATGCAGGTCATCGGCGACTCGGAGCCTCTGCTTCCCACCAGCTGTTCGAGTGTAGGCCCATCAGAGGACACAGTGGACAATCTAGCTGCTAACGGCGTCCTTGGAGTAGGCCCATTCCGGCAGGACTGTGGCGCCGCTTGCACCTTAAGCGGCGCTTCGAATCCTGGGATCTATTACTCCTGCCCTGCTGCCGGGTGCCAGCAAACCAGCGAGAGCCTTACGGCCCAGGTACAGAACCCTGTCTGGATGTTTTCCACGGATAACAACGGAGTCATTCTCGAGTTGCCGGCGATTGCCGCAAGCGGGCAGCCAAGCGTCAGTGGATCTCTGGTGTTTGGCATCGGAACCCAATCGAACAATGGCCTGAACGGAGCGACGGTGTTGACGACCGATGCTCAGGGAAACATCACCACGGTGTACCACGGCCAATCCTATCCGGCGAGTTTTATAGACAGCGGATCTAATGGCTATTTTTTCCTGGACACCGCAACCACAGGCTTTCCCGTTTGCTCGCTCAACAAGGACTTCTACTGCCCAACGACTCCGCAGACGCTCTCGGCGACTAATCAGGGGCAGAATGGCAAATCTTCTGCTGTGACATTCAACGTTGCCAATGCAGATGCGCTTCTGTCGAACGCGAATAACTTCGCTTTCAACAACATCGCTGGACCGAATTCGGGCGCTTTCGATTTTGGTCTGCCGTTCTTCTTCGGACGCAACGTGTACACCGCGATCGAGCTGCAGAGCACGCCCGCCGGTCCCGGTCCGTATTTCGCGTACTAAAGCTTCGCCAAAAAATCACACTGGCGAGGGCGTTCGTCGCTCCGCAGTCTGGCGTGGTTCGGCCCGACCTTGGCCGGCTTTTTTCGGGCACGACCCAGTTTTCTTTTCCGTGTTCCGAGGCAGTGTTTTTGGAACACAACGACTCCTATCAGGAGTCAAATAGCGCAATCCAAAATCTTCCCTTACAAAATATTCCCTTGCCGGAAAAGTCACAAAACCGACTTTCCTGCTTTGCTTGTGGAAATCCCGCAAACACCTCGCGGGATTCCCGCTTTGCCACACCTTCGGCTGCTGCTGTATGCATGACGGAATACATATCGAACAAAAGGGGACATTTCTATCGAGCTACGACACAAAATCTTCCCTTACTTGAACAACCAAAGCTCGCGGACTATGCTGTTCACCTTCTCTGTCGAATGTACCGCATTGAATTCCCACAAGGAGCTCCCAAATGTTCAGATCTTTATGGCGGGCCAGGTTGGTCAGTGCCAGCGCCGTACTCGCGTCTTTCGCCTTGGTTGCAACGGCTCAAACTCACACCGCGCCGAGCGCTCACAACATCGGTTCGCCAAATACGGTCACTGCTGATCCGGCGGTGGCGCGTCCCAGCACACAGCCTTGCGTCGTTTCGTTGTTCACTGATCAAGATTTCAACGATTTTTCATCGAAGTTTTTTTCCTATAATCCCCCGGCCTGCCCTGGCCCGTGGGCGAAGGTTGTCTTTGTCGGCGATTTCAGCATCACGGCTGGTCGTCAGTTTGATCGCACCGCGAATGTATGGATTGGCGGAGTCAACGTATATTTCGGCACCACGCCGGAGCCGCAGAAAACCGTGAGTCGCACGTGGCATGTGGAAAGCGATCTGACGGACTACAGTGCGATCTTTACCGTGCCGCAAGCTGGCCGAGCCGACCTGGGAAATTTGGTGAATGGCACTTATACCGGACTGATTTCAGGTAGCGCCTACCTACAGTTTTATCCGGTGGCTAAACACCAGCAGGCGCCACGGACAGCAGATGTCGTCGTGCCGTTTTCTGCGGGACCCACTGGGGGCACCGTGGGACTTTCGAATACGAGTCAGCAGCTTTCCCGCACACTGTCGCTGCCGCAGAACATCGAGCGCGCGTACCTTGACGTAATTGCGCAGAGCCAATCGGGAGACGAGTTCTGGTATTCATGCGTGCCTGACAATCTCACTGGTGAACTCCAAAGCTGCGGAGCCACTGGTTTTCGCGAGGTGGAAGTGAGCATCGATGATCAGCCGGCTGGAGTTGCCCCAGTTTATCCGTGGATTTACACCGGCGGTATCGATCCGTATCTTTGGCGCCCGGTCGTGGGAATTGAAACGCTTAACTTCTCTCCTTATCGCGTCGATCTGGCGCCCTTTGCCGGTGTGTTGAGCGATGGCAGCCAGCATAAGGTTGCCATCAGCGTGTTCAATGCGAACAACTATTTCTCGACTACCGGTTCGTTGCTGCTCTATCTCGATCAGGCGTCCTCTAGCGTGAGCGGGGCCGTGACGGAGAATACTCTTTCGTCCCCGCCGATCCCGGCGGTGAGCAACACTATTTCGACCGCGGCTGACGGCACAATCAGTGGAGGGGTATCCGTGACCTCTGCCCGCAAGTTCTCGATCGCAGGGTATGTCAAGACATCTCACGGAAAAGTGCAGACCACCGTCAACCAGGACGTGAAATTTTCAAACGTGCAAAACTTCAACATTACGAACAGCGTGTACGTTCAGGACATTACACAAAACACAACAGTCTCCTCGCTGACAAGTACAAGGGGCGGTGGGCCACCGCAGGACAGTTTTGTTCATGCGGCATATCCGCTGGTGACCAACATTTCTCTGCTATTTAATCCAGATGGAACGTTTTCTCAGACGGTCAACATCAACCAACAACTGAAGCGGGATGAGCTTGATACGGTAGCGAACCATCCGGTGCGGTTCAGTGTGCTCTCGCAAAGCGATGCCCCGAATGACACTCTGTTGTTCAATGCCTCGGGGGCCGTCAGTGGCACACAAGGCCAGAACAGCCTGGAGAAATACTTCTACGCGGACTCAACCGGCGTCTGCTACAGCCGCACTATCAGTGCGGCTGCTGGCTTGCTCACCGCCGTGAATGACGGCGCAGGTTGCAGTCACTAATTACCAGCAACGAAAAAAGGCCGCTCGCGCGGCCTTTTTTATTTAACTCTCGATTCGAGCTTACTTGCTGGCTCGCTGCTCGCTTCCACTCACCTCATTCCATAAAAACGCGAGTTCGTCGGCAGTATCGTCCACTAGTTGTTTGATTGATACTCCGCTGCTGTGTCCCGCCTTCAGTTCATAGTGCAGCAGCACGGGACGATCACTGCCATCCTCGGCTTGTAATTCAGCGGTCATTTTACGTGCATGCAGTGGCGCAACGCGCGTGTCCGAATCGCCGGTGTTCAGCATGATGGCCGGGTACTTCGTTCCGGTTTTCACGTTCTGATATGGCGAGTACTTGATGAGGTATGGGTATTGATCCGGATTATCGGCGGAGCCGTATTCGGACGTCCACCAGCGGCCGACTAGGAACTTGTGGAAGCGCACCATGTCGAGCAGTGGGTATCCTACCCAAATTGCGCCGAACAATTCAGGACGCTGTGTAAGCGCTGCGCCCATTAGTAATCCGCCATTGGAACGTCCGCGAATCGCCAGATGCTCTGGAGCGGTGTACTTGTTGGCAATCAGATATTCTGCGGCCGCAAAGAAATCGTCGAACACGTTCTGCTTCTTTTCGAACATCCCGGCCTTGTGCCAAGCCTCGCCGTATTCGCCGCCGCCGCGCAGGTTCGGTTGGGCGAAGTAACCACCCTGCTCGATCCACCACGCAAACTCCGGGTCCCACCGCGGTGTTTGTGCGAGTAGAAATCCGCCGTACGCCGAGATCAATGTCGGGGCGCTCCCGTCCTGCTTCAATCCTTTCTTCGAGGAGATAAACATGGGCACCCGAGTGCCGTCTTTCGAGTTGTAGAAGACTTGCTTTACTTCGTAATCATTTGAGTTGAACGGTACCTTGGGCTGGGCAAAAACTTCGGCGTGCCCGGTCGCGACGTCGTAGTGATATACGACGGGTGGAATGTTGAAGGATTGGAAGCTGTAAAAGCCGTGCTTGCTGTCTTGTCGGCCGAATACGCCGGAGGACGAACCCAACGTCGGATAAGACAGTGTCGCGGTCTGCTTGCCATCCAGCGTGAAGACGCGTGTTTGGGTGACCACATCACGCAAGCCGGTGGCGAACAACTTTCCGCCAACGACAGAGATCTCCGAGATCACGTTTTTGCCTTCCGGCACGATGACGGTCCAGTGCTCAGGAGCAGGATCGCTCATTTTGATCTTGATGACGCGATAGTTCTCCGCCTGATAATCGGTGAGCACGTAAAGATCGTCCCCGTAATTCACCGGCGTGAAACGGCTCTCAATTCCATGCACGATCTGGCGGACAGATGAGTTCGCCTTGCGCAAGTCCTTGGCATAAATATCCACGCGCGTTGCCGGAACGCCGTGACCGACCGTGATGATGAGGTAGCGGTCATTCTCGGTGACTTCCGCATCGATCAATTCCATCGGCCCAAACGTCTCGCCCTGGAAGTTCTTGCCGAAGACCAGCGGATCGGAAACGACCGGAGTGCCAATCTGATGGTAGTAAACCAACGTTCCCGTGGGTTCGAACTTGCTGTAGTACAGGCCCTTCTTGTCAGGACTAAGCGAAACGCTGCTGTAACGCGCAAGCGGAAGCACGTCGGAGAGGTTCTGATGCTTCTTTACGTCGAGCACGCGCACGGTTCGCTCGTCCGCGCCACCTTCTCTGACTCCGTACACCATCAGGCTGGCATCTTTCGAAACATCCTCGATGTTTATTGACGTGTTCTGGTCTGTGCTCAACTTGTTCGCATCAACTAGGCGTTCATCGCTGCCGTGCAGCCCATTTCGGACATAGATCGAGCCCTGGTTTTCGTCGGGGAGGCGCTTCTTGAAGAAATACTTATCGGAGCGCTCGACAGGGATACTAACGGTCTCCACGTGCGTCAGTTCTTCGAGTCGCTTCACCACTACTGGCCGGATTTTTACCTGTGACAGATATTGCTGCGTGTACTGCATCTGTTTGACGATCCAGGCGCGCGTCTCCGGACTTTGTCCATCTTCGAGCCAACGATATGGATCCGTGACAGTGTGGCCGGCTACCGTATCCGTAACCGGATTGGCCTGCGTTGACGGTGGAGGAGGAAGCGTAATGCCATTTCCGCCGTGAATCTCTGCCGGACGATCTGCGGCAACAGCAACGACTCCAAACAGCAACAAGGACGCGAACGAATGCCTAATTCTCATGGCGAGAGTTTTACCACGAACGGTGCTGCCGAGGTGAGCTGCGGGACGGGACCGACAGACTTGCGCACAAATGCAGAAACCCCGGCGAGGTGGCCGGGGTTGTCCGTGCAAATGACTAACTATGCGGCTCTGGCTTCCACGTTAATCGTCTTTGCGATTTGACTCAACGACAAGTCAGCTTCCTTCTCTTCGTCCAATGTCTTTTGCAGCAGACTGGCTGCTTCCGACATTCCCAGCAGATCGGCGTAGGTTCTTACAGTGCCGTATCCCGCCATTTCGTAGTGCTCCACGCGCTGGGCAGCACTGATGATTCCTGCATCGATGACGCTGGGGTCGCCGGAGCGTCCGATCATCTCGTCGCCCTCGGCAATGACGCCCTTCATGCCTTTGCAGGTCTGACCGCTGGGCTTTTGATTGAGCGTGTTGAAGATTCGCTCCAGCCGCTGGATCTGCCCTTCGGTCACTTGCAGGTGCTCTTGCAACGCGCTCTTGAGTCGCGGATTCTCTGCCTTGCCGATCATCTTCGGCAGTGCTTTTGTAATCTGGTTCTCTGCGTCATACAGATCCTGCAGTTCTGTAACAAATAGGTCTTTCAGGTTTTCAAGCTTCATGGAAAAAAGAGCCATAGATTTACCTTCCTCCCTTTTCTCCAGAGAGATGATTGGGCTTGGGGCCGGGTTGGTCTCAATCGAGCGAGTGAACTGTTTGCGGGGCTTTGAATTTTTACCGCAGAGTTTCTGCCGTTGTAGTGCTACTCTCGACGTGCCCGAGACATACACCATCAAAGTTGGACGTGAAGAATTGTTGCAGGAGCAAACATTCTGCAGAGTTGCTGCGACCGAGGCATCTAATTGGTGATGCTGCTTAACGCCATGCTGAATAGTGCTGACCGGATTGGCAGCATGCTGCTTCAGAGACGCCAGCCACCATTGCTGATTCGCATTTTTGCGCACTGGGGCGGTCTTGGGCTGATCCCGCTTGCGATTGCAGACAGCTCATTCATTCCTACCTTTGGCAGCCTGGACGTACTTACCGCTTTCCTTGCGGCGAGACACGCGGATTTCTGGCCCTACTACGCGAGTATGAGCACCTTCGGTTCGATGATCGGTGCGTATCTGATGTACCGGCTAGGGAAGAAGACGGGCCGGGACTGGATCGAGCGCAAGTTTGGCGCCCGGCGGTCGCATCAGGTGGAATACGCATTGGAGCGTTGGGGCTTTGGCGCAGTGTTTGTCTCGACCGTCGCGCCACCGCCTTGTCCTACATCTCTGTTTTTGCTGGCTGCCGGAGCATTCGGCTATAGATTGAAGCGCTTTCTGCTGGCGGTATTCACGGGGAGAGCCATTCGATATTCGCTCATCACCATCATCGCCGCGATCTATGGACGCAGGATCGTTCGCTATTTCCGTCACCCGGGCCAGTATCTTGTTCCCTCACTGGTTGTGACCTTCTCGATTTTGGTTCTTACTGCCCTGTACTTGTATTTCCTGACCAGGAAAGCTCCAGAATTTGCGTCTAGCGCAGCTCAGGTTGATCCTTCGGCTTGATCGTTTCCGGATTGCATAGGGGCGTTGTTTGACGAGCATTGGCATATTGAGTGGCGCTCTAGCTTTGCTAGAATTTATTCGTGTCCAACCCTCTCTTTTCCCGCGAAGTCCACAAACGTCCTGGTTCGGTAAAGCTGCAGGGACGAATCTTATTTCTTACCGAGGACCCTGACCTCATCCGGCGACAACTCGCGGGGGAAGACCTGCCCTGGGATACAACGAATCCTGCAAACAATCCCAAGCTGCGCGATGACATCTCCACCGACGAGATCACACCTGCCCACATTTGTTTCTTCTTCGACGAGACCCTCGGCGAGTTCCCCTACACCGGATTGAAATGCGGAAGTGAGTTGCCAATCAAGCGCACGGACGTGAAGAAGGGGGGATTCGTTGCTGCCGTAAGTGGCAAGCGGCGCGGCAAGGGATCGAGCCGCGAGCAGTCCCCCTATGCGGAGCTTTCGGCGGGGATCAAGCTGGTGATCGCTGAGAACATCGAGCGTATCTACAAACAGAACTGTCAGAACCTTGGCGTACTCACATCGACAGACTTTAGCCTTATCGATTGCGTCCGCCGCGGTGCGGAGATTCCGCTCGAAGTATTCACGCGAGGCGAAGACGAGATCACTCGACAGGTGATCGAGTACGGTGGCCTATTCCCGTTCAATGTCGCGCGCATGCAGAAGAAGGTGACGATCCCCGGGATCGATGCGTCACCGCGCCCGATGACAGTGAGTGAAAAGATCTTTGCCCGGCACATGATCACGCCGAAGGGCACGGTGGGCGTGCCTGCCGTGAAGCCCGGCGAGGCTGGATTCGCGCGCGCCGACCTGCGCTTCAGCCACGAGTACGTGACCCCAATGGCGGCGATATTCTATGAGCACTTCGTTGGCAAGGAAGTCCCCGTCAACGATCGCGGCAGCATCATCTTCTTCCGCGATCACCTCACCTTCCTGGATGAAGTGTTGTCGGAAGAGAAGCGCAAGATGGGTCTTCTCGATCTCGCTGCCCAACTCAAGATGAAGCAAGAGAGCTTCGCTCAATCGCAGGGAATCAAACTGCATGGCGAGCTGAAGGACCGCAAAGGATCGGAAGGGATCTGCCATTCGATCGTGGCGGAGAGCTATGCTCTACCGGGTCAGATGAACGTTGGATCCGATTCGCACACACCGCATGTGGGCGCGGTTGGTTGCATCGCATTCGGGATTGGCACAACTGATGTCTTCAACTCATGGATCACCAAAGACGTTCGTGTGAAGGTGCCGGAGTCCGTCAAAGTGGTCATCCGCGGCAAGCGCCGCCCGAATGCCACTGCCAAGGACTTCATCCTGAAGTTGCTGGCAATGGACTACATCCGAAGCGGCAAAGCCCTGGCGAAAGTGATGGAGTACTCCGGCGAGGCCATCGAAGAACTCGGCGTGGACGAGCGCGCGACCATGTGCAACATGGCCGCAGAGATTGGCGGGTTTACCGGTATCGTCGCTCCGGATAATAAAGTCGTCGAGTTTCTCGTCGAGCGTCGCGGTATGAATCGCTCCGAGGCGGAGAAATTGATCGAGGGTCTCTACAGCGATCCCGGCACGCAGTATGCGCATGTGATTGAGATGGATGCGTCGGAGATTTATCCGATGGTTGCGACACCCGGTGATCCCGGCAACGGTAAGTACATTCGAGACTTGAACACACCTGTTCCCGTCGAGATTGCTTATGGTGGCACTTGCACCGCCGGCAAGAACGAAGACATGGACATGTATGCTGAAGTGCTTTCGGACGCGTTGAGGCAAGGCAGGCACGTAGCGCCATCGGTGAAGTTCTACATCCAGTTTGGTTCGCAAGATACGCGCGAGTACTGCATGAGCAAGGGATACCTGGACGTATTCCAACGGGCGGGCGCTACGGTGATCGAGCCAAGTTGTGGCGCATGCATCAACGCGGGGCCTGGCGTGTCCACTCGCCCTGACCAGATCGTAATTAGCGCCCAGAATCGCAACTTCCCCGGACGCAGCGGTCCCGGCCAGATGTACTTAGCCAGCCCTCTGACGGTTGCGGCTAGCGCAGTAGCGGGCTACATCACAGAGTACGAGCCCACAGAAAAACGTGAACCAGCGCTGGCATAAGCGCCGTGCTCACCAGGGAGGCACGGCGTAAAACGGGAAGGAGCGCAACAGATCATCATCGAGTTGCGCGGTGAAAATGTCTTCCCTTAGCAGTGCTCTTGGCTGATCTTTACCAGAGTAGCTTTTTTAGCTTTTCTCCGTCTCCTCAGTGTCTCCATGGTGAAAAGCTCTGTCGAGCTGCTGATACAATAATGAGTTTTCCAGTCAATATCATTTTGCGCTGAGCCGTGTACTCGCGCATTCATAGGGAGAATTGAATGGCATACGTAATTGCAGAGCCCTGCATCGGCACTAAAGACACGTCGTGCGTGGACGCTTGCCCCGTCGATTGCATACATCCTAAAAAAGACGCCGACAAATTCCCCGAGGCCAATCAACTGTTCATCGATCCTGTCGAGTGCATCGATTGCGGCGCGTGTGTTCCGGTTTGCCCGGTGTCGGCCATATTTGCCGCCGATGATCTGCCCGAGAAGTGGAAGGAATACGAGCCCAAAAACGCTCAATTTTTCGGCCGTTAGTCGCGAGCTTCAGATGAGCAGATGATCGTCTGCTCTACCGGTTCTCTGAACGCGGCGAAATACCGAACTCACCGCTTTCCGGATTGCTTTCCCTTTGCGAGCTGTGGATTGGCGTGGTCGCCTGCCTTGAACTGGGTCCAGGGACCAGCCTTCATGTCCCGCAGTAGCGGAGATTGCCAGGCATATTCCGGGTGCTTTGCCAAAAAGTCTGCCGCGTGGAAGTCTTCGCCGCACGGATGTCCCGCGCGGGCCATGATTTCCATGTTCGCGGCCATATCGCTGTCCATAGCCTTGCCCTGCACGGCTCCGCCCGGGTAGTTCGGATCCCATCCCCAGACCGCAATGCCTCGTTCAGAAGCATCGACGTGACCGCAAAGGGTGCGCTCATCCGCCTGCTCTTTGTGGTCGTAAGAGTCTGAGTGATCGGAGAGAAACTGCTGCGCCATACTGACGTCGATCTTGCCTTTGTTTTGCTGGATCACCTCTTCCCAGCGGACGTGGCGCGCATTGGGTGAGGTGCTGCGATCGTTGGGATCGAAGTCGGTTTCGTTCTTGATCACCTGCGGATCGCGGGCGAAATTCGAGCTGACGAAATATGCGTCTTTAGATCGCCAGAGCGGCGTGTGCTTCAATCCGAGCTCGAGATAAGCCACTTCGTTTGTTTTGCGATCACCGATTAGCCAATCGTTGGCATAGCCTCCGTTGTTGCCTTGCTCCATGATGCGAACGTAGTCGTCAATCGAATTCGCATACTGCAGTGCCTTGCGGGAGCGAACGAACTCAGGAATCCCATTTGGATCGAAGCCTTTGAATTGCGTAATGGTCGTCTCCGTGATCATGATTCCCGAGGAATTCACGCCGAAATCGTCATCGGAGGTGATCACGCCGGGGAAGCCGTCCATCAGAATGCGATTTCCGCGTTGCGGCTGGATATCGAACATCACCACCCAGCGCTCACCGTTCATGTAGCTCGTCCAGTTGTTGTGCGCGATGACAATCTTGCCGTCTTTGGTGTAGCTGCCGGTGGCGATGAACGCGCTGCAATTGCCGGGCGAGACGAGGTGCGGAGCGTTGTCTGCGTGTTGCTGCGCGTTGAGCCACGGCACGTAATAGTCCGGAACTTCTTCGAATGCGTTCAGAGCGACGATGTCATAGACATCGAGCTTGGCCCCGGTTGCATTCACGCCGTCGGTGATTCCCTGCAATTCCTGCTGGTACTCGGCCTCGATATGAGGCCAGAGGACCTCGCGCGCGGTCTTGCGGAAAAAATTCCAATCGCGTTTCGTGTTATGCGTGTCCAGCAACTGGACGGCCTTAAGCGCGTCCTGGATCTCCGGCGCGAGAAGGTACCCGTGCTGATAGCCAATGTCCGCAGGCGAACCTTCCAGGTGAACGTACACCCATCCTCCACGCTCAAAGCGATAGGCTTTTTTTAGGCGCTGAGCGTTTGAGCCGGTCTGGGCGGACTTGGCAAAGGCCAATGGCAGAATCAGCAGGCAAGCAATGAAAATTAGACAACGACGCATGGACACGAAAAGCGACTCCTATTGAAAGGGTGTGCGCGAATCGAGAATCTTAGGCTGCGCCTTAGCTTCAATCAAACAAAAAAAGAAGCTGCGCGGGCGGTCATGCTCCTACACATAAGGTGTAGGCGAGCTTAGCCCGCCAGCGCCGCGTCTGATTTCACGCCATAAGCGTCATACCATGGCGTCGCCGCCTTGAGTCGACTATTCACGTTCTTGATGTTCTTCACGCCTTCAGTTCGCATCCACTCTTCAAAAGCCTTCTCTCCCTGCTTCGCGAACACGGGAACTCCATCGGCCCATGTGGCACGCCCACACAGCACTCCGTTGAACTTCACACCGGATTCAGCGGCAAGGTCCAAGGTTTCCGCGAACTCGTCGTTACTCACACCCGCGGACAGATAGATGAACGGCTTCTTCGCTACGTGCGCCGATTTCCGAAACAGCTCAAGAGCCTCTTTACGCGTGTACGCGGAGCCTTTGCCGATATTGCTTTTGACTCCTTCGACGAACTTCATGTTGATCGGCACTTCGGCCTTCATCACGTCGATGCCGTATTGCTCTTTCGTGAACTCTTCCATACTGCGAATCACGCTCTCAGGTTTGCGTCGCGCGTACTCAATGCCTTTTTCGTCGCGGCCCTGGGGATCGTAGCCGACGAACTCCAGAAAGTAGGGAATGTCCTGCCCGCGGCATTCGTCCCCAATGCGCTCGACGAAGGCATGCTTCTCCTCGTTGATCTCGTTCGTGTCGAACGGCGAGTAGTAGATTAGGACCTTCACGCAGTCGGCGTCAGCCTTCTTTAATCTTTGTACGGACCACAGGTTAAGCAGATCGGGGATGCGTCCCGGGCGAGTGTTGTCATATCCAGTCTGCTCATAGGCAAGCAGAAGGCCGGACTTAGGATTGCGCTTGCGCGCAGCGGGCAGTCCGAACTCCGGATCGAGCAGGATGGCGCTGGCATGGTCAGTCAGCACCTGTGTAACGATAATTTTGAAAGTCTCCAGCATGCTGTCAGGCACATCGGCCACGCCTTTCTCCTTGGCCAGCGACTTCTTTAGGGAGCCGCGCTGATCCATCGCGGCGGCCGCAATCACGCCACGCGAATCGGAGACGGCTTTCATTCCGGCGAGTTTTCCCGGTGTCAGCTTCACAAATTCCTCCTCAAAGTAGGTTTGATGACAAGACAGCGATCACATCTATTTGGAGTCCAGGGCGCACAGAAACCGGTTCCTGGCAATTAGGGGTGCGAGCCGATTTTAACGCAGAGAGCATGACAGGTGCTACCGCGCTGCGTCTAACGTCGCCTGTTGTATGGCCATCAACTCGGCAATGCCTTTCTTCCCCAGCTCAATCAATTCGCTCAACTGGCGATCATCGAAGGCGACTTGCTCGGCCGTCGCTTGCAGTTCGACAAAGCGTCCGGAGCCGGTCATCACGATGTTCATGTCGACCTCCGCGCGCGAATCTTCTTCGTAGGCAAGATCGAGAAGGACGGCTCCGTCTACGATGCCGACGCTAGTGGCGGCAATCGAATCCCGCATTGGCGACTTCTTCAATGACCCGGCGGCAAGCAGCCGGCGCACAGCAAGCGCCAACGCGACATATGCGCCGGTGATGGAAGCGGTGCGTGTGCCGCCGTCAGCCTGGATTACATCGCAATCGATGAAGATGGTGCGCTCGCCCATCTTGGTCAGGTCAGCAATGGCCCGCATCGAACGTCCAATCAGACGCTGGATTTCATGTGTGCGCCCGCCGATCCGCCCTTTGCTGGACTCGCGCGCAGTGCGGGTGAGCGTGGAACGGGGTAGCATCGCGTACTCACTGGTAATCCAGCCTTTACCGGTGTTGCGCAAAAATCCGGGAACGCTCTCTTCGATAGAAGCGGTGCAGATGACGCGCGTGTGGCCTACCTCGATCAGCACCGACCCCTCCGCCATTTCGATGAAATCTGGCGTGATGCGTACCGGGCGCATTTGGTCAGGAGCACGATTGTCGCTGCGAGGAGTCATGACTGGATTGTAAGCGACTGGAATTGTTCGAAAATGAATCAACGACAAACGCCCGCGTTGTCCTTCATTCATCTTTCGCGTGGGCGCGAATTTCTGTCTCTGGCCTGTGAATGCCGAAATCTTTGATTTCTGTATCTTTGCGGCGTATAAGGTCGAAGCCATCTATCTACACCCGCTAGGCTTAGAGACTGCCCAATGATGCGAAGGTCGTGCTGCCCCCACAACCTGATTTTCATTGTCCGCACAGCAGTGCTGCTTCCGCTTGGCCTTCTTTCGGCGGCTCAGGCGCAGAAGCGGCCCAGCTTTCTTGCTCCAGTTTCCGCGGCTGAGGCCCGTTACGTCGGACCTGGTTCTTGCAGCGCGACTGCCTGCCACGGTTCGATTCAAGCACGGCATGAAACCAAGGTCCTGCAAAACGAGTACAGCACCTGGGTACTTGAGGACAAGCATGCAAAGTCGTGGAATGTGCTCAACAACGCTGTCTCGCAGCGGATCGCCAAGATCCTTAACCTGCCGGATGCGGCGCATGTCCCCAAGTGCCTTGCCTGTCACGCGATCTATGTGCCGGAGAGCGAGAAGGCGCGGCAATTCGATCTGAACGATGGCGTGAGTTGCGAGAGCTGCCATGGACCCGCATCGCAATGGCTGGGTCCGCACACCGCGCGCGACTGGCCGCATGAGAAGTCGGTCGCCATGGGCATGTATGACACCAAGAATCTTCAGCTTCGGACGTCGAAGTGCCTGACCTGCCATCTGGGAACCAAAGATAAGTGGGTGGACCACGAGATGATCGCCGCCGGCCATCCGGACCTCGTCTTCGAGTTGGACTCGTTCCAAGCAGTTGAGCCGGAGCATTGGGTGGAGAAGACGCCCGGACATCCGGACAAGCCCAACAACGATCCTCTGTTTGGAGTACGCGCCTGGAGCGTCGGCCAGGCCGTGCAGCTTCGCGACAGCATGAACCGGCTGATCCGTCGGGCGAATGGAACCGAAGGCAACAAGGGACTGGTGTGGCCCGAGTACGGCGAACTGGATTGCTTCGCGTGCCATCACAGCCTCACTCCCGCGGAAGAGAGTTGGAGATTGCGCAGCGTGACGCAAGCTCCGCGCAGTCCGCGAGGTTATTACCAGACGCGTCGCGCGGGAGATCCGCCATACAACATGTCACGCATCGTCGTTTTCCGTCACATGGCCGACGTAGTGGATGCGCAGACGGCCAAGCAGCTTGAAACAACCATGAACAAGGTGGCTGCGCTGGTGACGCAGCTTCAACCTAACCGCAACGCGGTTGTGGAGTCGGCAACGCAGGCAGGCGAGCTTGCGGGACGGCTTGCGGACGAATTGCGCACGGCAAATTTCGACAGTGAAAAGACGGCGCGAGTGATGCGCGCGATCGCCGGCGATGCCGATTACATTGCCGATCAGGGTGAATCCAGCGCCGAGCAGGCGGCCATGGCTCTGGATTCCTTGTACATCGCGTACTCGAAGATTAGCGGCGGTCCCAATGGGGAGGTAAAGTCTTCCATCAGCAGTCTCTTCCAACAGCTTGATAATCCATCTGCTTACAATGGTCCTCGTTTTGCCGCAGCCATGAAGCGGGTGCACGCCGCTCTGCGATAACTGGTTCTTGCCCGCTTTTCAACAGTCGGCGCGCTGACAGGCGATTTCGCATAGCGCATAATCGGGAATCCTCCCCTCTGGCCGAGGCAATTTCCGAAATGGCTGAACCCTCCACGCCTTTGATGCGGCAGTATGCCGAGATCAAGAAGCAGCACCCGAATGCGCTGCTCTTTTTTCGTCTGGGCGATTTCTACGAACTGTTCTTCGACGATGCTGTGACCGCGGCGCGCGAACTGCAGATCACACTCACTTCGCGCAACAAAGAGAAGGAAATGGCCGTCCCCATGTGCGGAGTGCCGTATCACGCCGCCGAAGGCTATCTGGCCAAACTTCTGCGCAAGGGCTTCCGGGTTGCCATCTGCGAGCAGATGGAAGACCCCAAGCTTGCGAAGAAGATCGTGCGCAGGGAAGTCACTCGCGTACTCACGCCGGGCACGAGCGCGGATTCAAGTCTCGCGTCGGAAGAGAACAATTTCCTAGCGGCGGTTGCGCAGATCGATGGCCGAGTAGGTCTGGCCGCACTCGATCTCTCTACAGGAGAGTTTCGCGCTACTGAGTTTGCCGGCCAGGATCGTCCGCGGCTGCTCGAAGAGCTGGGCCACATGGGTCCGCGGGAGGTGTTGTACGCGGCGGCGCTTCCGCTGTTCGCCGCCTCGGAATCGGAGATGCAGGGCGCAACTGCGGAGCGCAGCTTCACAGAGACTCCCGTTGAACATTGGGCGTTCTCTCCCGATTACGCGATTCCACTGCTCGAAAGCCAGTTTGGAGTGCTTTCGCTCGAAGGCTTCGGGCTGGCTACGCGTCCCGCCGCTGCTGCGGCTGCCGGCGCAATTCTTCACTATGTGCGCAGCACGCAGCGGGGGCCGCTGGAGCACGTGGATCGCATCGGCTTCTACGACCGCCAGGATTGTCTGGTGCTCGACGCCGTTACAGTACGCAATTTGGAGTTGGTTGAGCCGCTGTTCTCGAGCAGCTCGGCGGACGTCACGCTGTTTAAGACGCTCGACACTACGCTCACCCCGATGGGCAAGCGACTGCTCAGGTCGTGGCTGCTGCGTCCCTCGATCGATCTCTCGGAAATTCAGGCGCGTCAGGACGCGGTCGCGACGGCGCTCGGCGACACCATTCGTCGCGAGGAGCTCAGGCGAAAGCTTGCGGGCATCCTGGATCTCGAACGTTTGCTCAGCCGTGTGACGCTGGAGACGGCGAATCCGCGCGATCTGCTCGCACTGGCAGCTTCGTTTGCGCAGCTGCCGGAAATCAAGAGTCGGCTGAGTGAACTGGGCGCCGCGCGCTTGCAGCATCTGAACGTCTCAATCGATGCCTTGACTGACTTGCAGCAGCGGATTGACGCGTCGATCCTTCCCGAGGCTCCGCTGTCGCTGAATGAAGGGGGAGTGCTGCGTGCGGGTGTCGATGCTGAACTTGACGAGTTGCGTGATCTCAGCCGCAATGGCAAGCAATACATTGCGCGGATAGAAGAGCGGGAGCGACAACGCAGCGGCATCAACTCACTGAAGGTTAAGTTCAACAATGTCTTCGGGTATTACATCGAGGTCACGAAGACGAACCTCCACCTGGTTCCGCGGGACTTCGAGCGCAAGCAGACGCTAGTGAACGCCGAGCGCTTTACCACGCCTGAGCTCAAGCAATACGAGACAAAGGTGCTGGAGGCGGAGGAAAAGATTGTCGCCATCGAGCGCCGACTCTTTACCGATCTGCGCACCGCGATTGCCGCGGAGGCGAAGCGCATCCGCCAAACCTCGTTGGCCATTGCCGAGGTCGATGTCCTATTCGCATTTGCTCACGTGGCGGCTGAGCGCGGTTACGCGCGTCCGTCGATGGACAATTCCGGAGTCGTCGAGATCATCGAAGGCCGGCATCCAGTGATCGAGCAGCAGGTCATGAGCGGCGCGGAACGATTTGTCTCCAACGACCTCTTGCTGCATCCCGAATCGGAGCTTGTAATCCTGCTGACCGGCCCAAATATGGGCGGCAAGTCAACGTACCTGCGCCAGACCGCCTTGATCGTGATCATGGCGCAGATGGGATCGTTTGTGCCGGTACGCGCGGCGCGCATCGGAATCGTGGACCGGATATTCACGCGCATTGGCGCCAGTGACAATCTCGCGCGCGGACGCTCGACCTTCATGGTCGAGATGACGGAGACCGCTGCCATATTGAACACCGCGACTCCAAGGTCGCTGGTGCTGCTCGATGAAATGGGTCGGGGAACGGCAACCTATGACGGCTTGGCGCTGGCCTGGGCGACCATCGAGCATCTTCATTCAGTCACGCGCGCCAAGACTCTGTTCGCCACGCATTACCACGAGCTGACCGTGCTCGGAGACGATCTGCCGCTGGTAAAAAACTATCGCGTTTCAATTAAGGAGACCCCGAATGGCGTGGTGTTCTTGCGCAAAGTCGAACCCGGCGCGGCGGATAAGAGCTACGGAATTGAAGTTGCCAAGCTGGCCGGACTGCCGATGGACGTCATTCGCCGGGCCAGGGAAGTGCTCGCGCTGCATGAACGCCAAGAGGGACAGACTCACAACAAGATCGCTCGGAGGAAAGAGCAGGAGTCGAGTTCGGTCCAGCTCGCGATCTTCACTCCACTTTCGCAGCAGATCGTTGATCGGCTCCGATCTCTCGACCTAAATCAACTTACGCCGATTGAGGCACTGAACCTGCTTAACGATTTGCACAAGCAGCTTGCCTGATCCCGGTACTCCGGTGGTTACTGCACGATCCTAGATGATGTTTTACACTCGACCCACTGCATGAGAGCTTCCTCGCTTCCGCTGCGTCATCGTGTTGGACAACTGATCATTATGGGTCTGGAGACGCCGGAGATTTCGCCTGCGACTGGCCGTCTGCTCACCAGCATGCACCCTGCGGGCGTGATTCTTTTCGCGCGCAACATCCAATCGCCCGAGCAATGTGTGCAGTTGCTGCGGATGTGCCAAACCGCCGTGAAGACGCCGCTTTTTCGCTGTGTCGATATGGAAGGGGGCACGGTGGACCGAATGCGGAACATCATCGGTCCGGCTCCGGCGGTCGCGGACGTGGTTCGAACCGATTCCGACAAATTGTACGAGAGGCACGGAAAGATCATCGGTGAAGAGGTGCGCGCACTGGGGTTCAACGTTGACTTCGCCCCGGTTTTCGATCTGAATCTTCCTCAATCGCGAACTGTGCTCACCTCGCGCACTGTTTCCGATGATCCCCAGCAAGTCGTGCGGTATGCACGCAAGTTCCTAAAAGGGCTCTCGGCATCAAAGGTGCTGGGCTGCGGCAAACATTTTCCCGGACTGGGCGCCGCCAAGCTGGACACCCACAAAGAGCTGCCTGCAATCAATCGCTCGTGGGACGAGATGTGGTCAGAAGACCTGAAGCCGTATCGCGAAATGCGGCGCGAAGTTCCATTTGTGATGGTGGCGCATGCTGCGTACCCTAAAGCTTTCCCAAACGAAAATGGAGTGCCTGCTTCACTGTCGAAGAGGTGGATGACCGACGTGCTGCGTAAGAAGATCGGATATCGCGGGCTGGTCATCTCAGACGATCTGGAAATGGGTGGCGTACTTGCAGCGGCATCGATGGAAGAGGCGGCGCTGCGATCCATTCGCGCCGGCGCCGACATGCTCCTGGTCTGCCAGAAGGAAGAGTTTGTCTGGCGAAGTTACGAAGCTCTTTTACAGGAAGCCGAGCGGGATCGTCGATTTGCCGAAGTGGTCACACGGGCGGCCGACCGCGTGCTCCGATTCAAGGAATCGAGTACAGCGGTTCGGAGTACGAATCTGCGCCAGCCGGCCGAAGAGAACGTCGAAACACTTCGCAAGAAGCTCCGCGGTTTCATTGAAGAAATCAATCGCAAGACCGCCGCAACGGCATGATTGTCGTCGGCGTAATGAGTGGGACCTCAGCGGACGGAATCGACGTTGCTCTGGTCCGCATCCTGGGACAGCGACAATCGCTCAAGTTGCGGCTCATCGCCCATCGGCACCTCAACTATCCCACGCCGGTGCGGGAATTCATATTGGCAACAATGAATGCGAGTGCGGCAAGCGTCGCCGATCTCGCTCGCCTGAATGTGCTGCTGGGTGAACTCTATGCCGACGCCGTCGCCTCTTCCATCAAAGCGGAGGTGATCCGAAGAATTGATTTGATCGGCTGCCACGGACAGACGCTTTATCATCAGGGAGCGAGCGAAAGATTCCTGGGGCGGCAAATAGGGACGACGTGGCAGACGGGCGAAGGAGCCATAGTCGCTGCTCGATTTGGTGTACCAGTTGTCTCCGATTTTCGGCCCGCCGACATGGCGGCCGGAGGCAACGGCGCTCCACTCGTTCCGTTACTTGACATCGCGTTTTACGGCCATCGCAAGAAGCTTCGGGTCCTGCAGAATCTTGGCGGGATCGGAAATCTGACAATCGTTCCGGCCGGCACCCATCTGGGCAACACCAAAGATGTAATTGCCTTCGACACCGGACCAGCAAACATGGTGATCGATGCCTGCATGCAGCGGATGTTTGGCCGTCCGTATGATCGCAATGGACAAGAGGCAGCCAAAGGCCGGATTATCCACGCTGTACTCGCGCGCGCTTTGGAGCACCCGTTCTTTAAGCTGAAACCGCCAAAGAGTGCTGGACGCGAACAGTTTGGGCGCGAGTTCGTGACAGAATTCCTAAGCTGGTGTGGCTCACGGGCGAAGAAGGCGGATGTAATCGCAACTGCCACCGCTCTGACGGCTGCTTCGATAGGCGCAGCGCTTCGACAGCAACTCTTACGGCTGAAGCTGCAAATTCCCCTGTCAAAAGGCACGGCTGAGTATATTGCCAGTGGCGGTGGCACGCAGAACCGAACACTGATGCGCATGATCGAGGAGGAAGTGAAGCCAATGGGCTTTCGGATCAGAACTTCCGACGAGCTGGGCATCCCCAATCAAGCTAAAGAAGCAATCGCATTTGCATTGCTGGCCTATCAGACGTGGCATCGCCAGGCCGGAAATGTTCCCAGTGCTACCGGCGCGAGACGACCGGCTGTGCTGGGGAAGATCAGTTATCCGTAGCTCCGCGCCATGGACAATCGCCAACCACGCAGAACGTTGCCGAACTTGCAAAGCGGCCTACGTCGCGGCGGGTGGGCTTCCTCTAAAACTCCTCTGTGCTCTCCGTGTCCTCTGTGGTTAGCGTTTGTTGCCATTTGCGCGGCTCTAAGCGCCGGCTGCTCACGATCCCATCCGGATCCGCACATGCTCACGATGGTCATCGAGAGCAGCCCTGCAAATCTCGATCCGCGCGTTGGAACAGACTCCCAATCCGAGCGCATCGACGAACTGATCTTCGACTCCCTTGTCCGAAAGGATGAGCGCTTTAACGTGCAGCCCTGGGTGGCGGAGCGGTGGGAGATTCCCGATCCGCTGACGTATGTATTTCGCCTGCGCTCTGGGATTCGCTTTCACGATGGTCGTCCACTCACAGCGCGCGACGTGAAATGGACGATCGATTCGATGATGAATGGCACAGTCGTCAGCCCCAAAGCGGCTGCCTACCAGTATGTGGCTGCTATCGATGCTCCGAACGACAGCACATTGATCTTCCACCTGAAGCAGCCGTATGCTGCGCTGTTGTGGAACCTGTCTGACGGTGCCCTGGGCATTGTTCCCTATGGATCGGATAAGAAATTCAATCAGCACCCCATCGGCAGCGGCCCGTTCAAGTTTGTCAAGAATGAACAGGACAATGAAGTAATCGTGGTTCGCAACGATGACTACTGGGCGAACAAACCCAAGCTTGAAGGTGTGCGCTTCGCGGTGGTCCCGGACACTACGACCCGCGCTTTGGAATTGCGCAAGGGCAGCGCCGACGTAGAAATCAATGCGCTAAGCGCGGACATGCTGCCATCGCTCCGCCGAGACCCACAGTTAGCCATTGAGGAAGGCCCAGGTACCGCGGTGCAGTATGTGGCTTTCAACCTGCGCGATCCGATTCTGCAGGACGTTCGGATACGGCAGGCAATCGCATATGCAATCGACATTCACCCGATCATCGAGTATCTCTGGCGAAATACAGCACGTCCTGCCGACAGCGTTCTCCCGCCGGAGCATTGGGCTTACGATCGCAATCTGCCTCGCTATCCGCATGAGCCGGACAAAGCTCGGCAACTGCTGGCCGCAGCCGGCTATTCCTTAAAAAGTGGATCGCGTCTTCATCTCACCATGAAGACCTCCACCGAGGAGACCAGCCGATTGTTGGCGGTGATCCTTCAGCAGCAATTGCGTGACATTGGTATCGATCTGGAGATTCGCACCTTCGAATTTGCGACCTTCTATTCCGATGTGCAGCGCGGCGCGTTTCAGATGTACACGTTGCGCTGGGTTGGGGGCACCAATCAGGATCCGGATATCTTTGAGTACATCTTCGATTCCAAGAGCTTTCCTCCGCGGCGCGCAAACCGCAGTTACTACAGCAATCCTCAGGTGGACCGCTGGATCGCGCAGGGACTCGAGCAAATCGATCAGAGTAAACGCAAACAAAGTTACGCAAAAATTCAGGAACAGCTACAGCGAGATGTTCCGTCGATCAATCTGTGGTATCTCGATAACGTAATTGTGCACACTCGCCGAGTGCGACACATCCATACGGATTCTGTTGGCAATTTCGACTTCCTGCGCAGAGTCGAATTGCAATAGCGCAAGCTCCGCAGCCCGAATTGCCCATAGACAGGACCGCATATATCCTGACTGGTGCAAATTCTCTTCATCGGTGACGTGTTTGGCAGCCCCGGCCGCAAGATTGTACGAGACCACTTGCATCATCTGGTGGAGACCAACAACGTCGAATTACTCGTCATCAACGTGGAAAACGCCGCTGGCGGTTTCGGAGTCACTCCGGCGATCTGCGAAGACTTTTTCGAATTAGGCGCGGACGTCCTCACCACCGGCAATCACGTCTGGGATAAGAAGGAGATCAACGACTACCTTGCTTCCGGCAGAGACGGCGGCACATCTCGCCGCGTATTGCGTCCCGCGAACTATCCGCCCAGCACTCCCGGAAGCGGACAGTACGAAGGAGTCACTCGTTCCGGCATTCCATACTCAGTGATCAACCTGCAAGGTCGGGTATTCATGGTTCAGAACGATTGTCCGTTTCGCACCGCCGACGCACTTCTCGAAAAGACGAAAGCCAAAGCCATTCTGGTGGATTTTCACGCCGAGGCTACATCGGAGAAGGTCGCAATGGGCTGGTATCTTGACGGGCGTGTGACGGCAGTCCTGGGCACGCACACGCACATTCCCACCGCAGATACGCGAGTGCTGCCGAACGGCACCGCATATCAGACTGATGTGGGAATGACCGGACCCTACGACAGCGTCATCGGTGTGGAGAAGGAACAAGTGCTGGCAAGATTTCTCACCAGTGTTCCCGCTCGCTTCGAAGCCGCACGCGGGGATGTGCGGTTATCGGGCGTACTGATCGACTGCGATCCTGAATCCGGAAGGGCGATTTCCATTCAGCGCATCAGCCTGGGACAGTAAAACTATCAGCGGCCGCTACGTCTTCGGTCCAACATATTCGACGCTAATCACTTTACCGACGAGATCAATCTGCGGAACGCCGTTGATGGTCTCCTCTACTCCGCTGGCGGCATCGTAAATGCGCAACTCGCCACCCTCAGCCACGTAGAACACTTTCCGCGGAGTGATCGGCGCGATAGCAGTGAGGTCGCCTTTAGGCGAATCGATGATTGCCGTTCCCCCAGCGGCGTCCACGATGGACAGGCATCCCGTGGTGCACGTGCGCGCGCCCACAATAATTTTGTTCTGGAACGAAGAGATCACGTTGTGGAAGCCATTGCCGATCGGAATCGATTTCGAGAGCGTCAATCCGGAGATACTGACCACATCCATCTTTCCACCGGACGACCCAGTGCCGGCGACGAAAAGATTAGTCCCATCGCTGATTGCGACCGTCGCGCCGTCCAGAGCCGTGATCTGACCGACCGCTGGAGACGCAGGCGACATATCCACTGCGCTTACGCTGGCTGTCGTCCCTCCACACTCGGGGCCGCAATTCAACACGTACGCCTTTGTGTCATCGGTAGAGAACACAGCGAATGTCGGACGATCAAGGCCGGTGCCGGATATGGTCTGTATGCTGTTATCGGCTGTGTTCACGACTGTGAAGGTATTGAGGTCGTCGCTGAAGACCAGCAGCTTCGCATTGTTGTGCGACAGCACCAGGCGGTGCGCCTCGGGCACGGTTAACACAGGAGTGACCGTCACTGGGCTGGCCGTGAGATTGATCACCGCCAACTGACCTGTGCTTCGTATCGCCGCATAGGCAAACTTGCCGTCAGTAGAGGCGACGATGCTTTCGGTGGGACCGGGCAGCCCGATCTGGCTTCCTACGAGCGTCTCCTTTACGTTGTCGATCACAGAGACGCCGTTGTTGCTGGAATCAAAGACGAGCGTGGTGTTGTTCGCTCCCGGAAACATCTGTTGCGGGGAGCTGCCGCCGACTGTGACGGTGCTCGCTGTAACCTGATCTTTGCTGGCATCCACGATCTGCAATGCGGAACTCAGAGAGTTCGGATTCTGAATACTGACGAAGGCGCGCTCATTGAGTCCGCTCTTGGGAGTACTGGAGCTTCCGCCACCGCATCCAAGCTGTGTACCTACTGCTAAAAACATGCTCGCTGCGACGGCAGCGACGCCAATCCCGCGTCTCAAGTGTGCTCCTTAGAGGATTGCAAGCTGAATCAACAATTATAAATGCAGCGATGAACACGGCCTGCTCCGTTTCCCGAAGTTTTGCATCGAAATTACAAGGTATTTACCAATGACGCCAAAGAGACTTGCAATTTCCGCCGCCGATTTTCTTTCCGAACGTGAGACGCTTCCCGCGCTCAAGGACGCCGCACGCCAGTGCAAAGGTTGCGACCTGTGGAAGCGAGCCACCCAGACCGTCTTTGGCGAAGGCCGTGTTGGGGCAGAGGTGATGTTCGTGGGCGAACAGCCCGGCAACGATGAAGACTTGCAGGGACGACCATTCGTCGGACCTGCCGGCAAGCTTCTCGGCAAAGCGCTTGACGTGGCCGGCATCGATCGCGATGACGTGTACGTCACAAACATCGTCAAGCACTTCAAGTGGGAACCACGAGGCAAGCGTCGTATTCACAAGAAGCCGAGTGGGATGGAGATCGCCGCCTGCCGCCCGTGGTTTGACGAAGAAGTAAAAGTGATCAAGCCCAAGGTGATGGTGTGTTTAGGCGCGACAGCAGCGCAGGCGCTCCTGGGACGCAACTTCAAAGTCACACAGGAGCGCGGGAAGGTGATCACGCAAGGCGAGTTGCCGATCATCGCGACTGTCCATCCGTCGTCGATACTCAGGGCTCCCGATGAAGAGACTCGTCACGCGGAGATGGAGCAATTCATCAACGATCTGAAGATCGTCGCTGCGAACCTGCGCACATACAGAAGAGCGGCCTAGACACCCTTGCTTTCCGTTACCTGGAAAATGTGAGCGCCGAATGCTTCGAGCTTGATGAATAGACCCCACTGCCGCAGATCTGCGATATTCCAGTCGTAGCTGCGGTTATTCAACAGATCGTCAAACGTGACCACCGCCGCGTTCGAAAAATCATCCGCGATGTACAAGCGTCCGCTTGCAGTGCCTGTACCTAGATTGACGACCACGAGCTTGACACCAGAATCTCCCTTCCACATATAGGCGATCAGATCGGAAGCTGTGTGGTCGTCCGCATCCCGACTCTCCAGCAGCTTCCAATTTTGGGAATGAAATTCAGGTGCGTCCGCCAGAGAAAGGATCTTTTTGTACAGACCAAGCGTTTCAAAATCAATTGGCTCCTCCTTTGCGCGAGCCAATTGGACCACCAGTCGCGTCTTCAACCCTTCAAGCTGACCGTCGTTGATGAAGTGCATTCCCGGAACCGTGGTCGCAAGCACTGCAACCGCAGGCAGGCGCAACGCGCCAAAGGCTACCGCAGCGCGCGCCTCGTCATGATTTTCCAGAAAACGCAGCGATCGGCTTTGGAAGTCCCACTCCGCCTTCAGGTGGAGATAGACGTCGCGCACGAATCCATCGCGTAGCCGGTCATAGAGCCGTTTGTCGTAAGTAAACGTGAAACCCAGTTGCTGAAGCGCCCACTCCGAGTCGCTGTACGCCTCCGCGATCCAGATGAAGTCCGGTACCGCACGGGTCGCCTCATGCCAGAACTCCTGACGTGGCGCGGGCGTGGAACCCAGTAGCGGTTCCCAGCTCTGATGAAATGTGTCGGTGAGCACCAGCATGGCCATGTCGCAGCGCGCGCCATCGCAGAACTCGGAAATCATTTTGATCTGATCAATCATTGCCGAACGCAATCCGGCATTGAAGTAGTTCAATTGCGCGGTGTCGGCCCACGGCGCGAAGTTAGGGTCGCGTCCGTGAGCGACGACGTGAGCCTCGCCTCGCGCATCCTCAGCAATAAAAAAATTGCCGGGAGAGCGGCGATATTGCTCGAGCGTTCCGCGCACATAGTACTCAGGATGATCCAGCAGCCAGCGATGGTCCGGACCGGTATGGTTGGGAATCACATCGAGTATCACTCGCATCCCGAGGTCGTTGAGCTGCTGATGCACGCGGTCGAGCTCGTCCCAAGTTCCGATCTGCGGATCGGGCTCATAAGCCGAAATAGAAAACGGCGAACCAGGAACGTCGGCGAGCGTCCAACCTGGCAGGCACTCATCGTAGCTGGAGAACAGGGAAGTCTGATTTCGCGACAGCAACCGCCCCGCAGGACTGCGTCTCCACATGCCCATCAGATAGACAAGGTCGAAGCCCAAGTCTTGAAGCCGCTGCCACTCGTCTTCGGGAACGCCGCTGATCGTGATCTTCCGCCCCAGCTTGCGGCTCAACCCAAGCAGCCAGGGCAGAGTGCTGATTTCATACAGCTGTGGATGAAGCCTTAAAGGCGGGAGCGCCTGGGCAAGCGCGGTTCTCGATTCCGGCTTAGTAGATTCCAATGGCAAGGACAACCAGCGATTCGCGTGTTCGATGTTCCAGTCCGACCAGACGTTTCAGTTTAGGTGAAGGACAGCGGAGTGTAGAGCTTCCCAAGCAGCAAGGTCAATTCCGGAATCCGAAATCCTAAAGGAATCGTCATCCCCAACCCGCTGCATGGTCATTGTCCGTCAGCAGCCGGTTAAGTAGGGCGAGGGATCTGCTTTTCGATCACTTCAACGGGATACACGACAACAGACCCCTCGCGGTGCTCGGGAGGACAGATGAATGATTCAGGGCTCCTTGAACAAAAACTCTTGACTATAAAGCGTAGCTTATATAAGCTACAGCTGATGACTCCAGTTCTTAATCTCGACTTCGCTTTTGCGGCCTTGGCTGATCCAACGCGTCGAGCAATCCTCGCCCGGCTTGCGAAAGGGGAGGCGAGTGTAGCGGAGTTGGCTGAGCCCTTTGACATGACACAGCCGGCAATCTCTCAACACCTCAAGGTGCTCGAACATGCCGGACTCGTCGTACACCGGGTGGATGGCCCAAGGCGTCCGCGTCGCCTCGCCAGGCACGGCATCGACGCTATGGACCAATGGCTCGCGATCTTACGCAAAGCGCTCGAAAAGAACTACGACCGGCTCGATCAGGTTCTGGCCGGCATGGAAACACCCAAGATCAAAAGAGGAGGAAGACGAAAATGAGTAAGTTGACTCTGAAAACCGAAGGTGACACCAACGTGGTCGTGACCAGGCGATTCAACGCGCCTCCCGAAGCCGTGTACCGCGCTCATACCGACCCAAAGCTGATTCAGAAATGGCTGCTAGGTCCTGAAGGTTGGACAATGCCCGTCTGTATCAACGAACCGCGCGCCGGCGGCAAGATGCGTTATGAGTGGAGCGACGGCAAAGGCCACGGATTCCATATCACCGGCGAATACATCGAACTCGTGCCCTATACCCGCATCACTCACGTCGAGCGCATGTTCCTGCCGGATCCCACGCCCGACAACCACATCGAAACAAGGTTCGATGCCGACGGTAAAGGCACATTGATGACCATGCGAATGACTTTACCCGACGCCCAAACTCGCGCCGCGATGCTCGCAACAGGAATGGAACACGGAATGGAAGCCAGCTACGTGCGACTGGAGGGCTTGATCTAGCGCATCGCGTTGCCCATGGTTGTAACCGTTTGCAACCTCGGATCACAAGAGAGAAGCCAAAAACGCTGTCTCTGCGACCTCCGTGCGCGTGTCGTCCAAGTTTCCCGCGAGACACTATTGCGCGAAAGCAGGAACTGCCGCGTTCACTCAGGTTGGCTCGTGCGGCGGCTTGGGTTAGTTTACAAATCCAAGGCTGGACCGCCGAGTTTCCTCTCAAGCCAGTAACCTTCTCGTAACAATCCCGCCGGCGTGGGTGAGAGGCGCTATTTATAACGAACAAAAGTCAATTTTGCACTTCCAAATTTCCTGTGTTCTCGCGTAAATTGCACGGAACCGTCGTAAGCGCCGCCCAAGTCGGGCGAACAGGAGATATCAGGATGGGAACCACTCAAGCTCGTCCGCAAGCTGGCTCGGTCGTACGACCCGGAGACTTCAATCCGTGGAAGGTGATCTCGGCATCGGCTGTGGGAACGATGATCGAGTGGTACGACTTCTATATCTTTGGCAGTCTCACCGCGATTCTGGCCCCGAACTTCTATCCTCCCGGCAACGACACGTTCGCCTACATCGCTTATCTGGCGACGTTTGCCGTCGGATTCCTGGTGCGTCCGTTCGGCGCTCTGTTCTTTGGCAGGATTGGCGACCTGGTCGGACGCAAGTATGCCTTTTTGGTGACGCTCTCGATCATGGGCGGCATGACCTTCCTGATCGGATGTCTGCCTAGCTTCAAGACCGCAGGATGGTTTTCACCCATCGCCCTGATTGCGATTCGCGTGTTGCAAGGCTTGGCTCTCGGTGGTGAATATGGCGGGGCAGTGATCTACGTCGCCGAGCATGTTCCAGACGACAAGCGCGGCTTCTATACCAGCTTTATTCAGATCACGGCGACGTTGGGACTGTTCGTGTCGCTGATCGTGATCCTGATTACTCAGTCTTCGATGAGCAAAGAAGAGTTTGCCAATTGGGGCTGGCGCATTCCGTTCCTGGTGTCGATCGTGCTGGTGGGGATCTCGCTTTATATCCGGCTCAAGATGAAGGAATCGCCGATCTTCACGTACATCAAGAGCGCGGGTATGTCGTCTCTCGCACCGTTGAAGGAGTCGTTCACGCAGATCCCGAACCTGAAGCGCGTCGCCCTTACCCTCTTCGGCGCGACTGCCGGACAAGGCGTGGTCTGGTACGCTGGTCAGTTTTACGCGCTCTTTTATCTGCAGAGCATCCTCAAGGTGAATGCGCGAACAGCGAACGTTATAGTCGCCATTGCGTTGCTGATTGCCATGCCGTTTTTTACCGTCTTCGGTGCACTCTCTGACAGGATCGGTCGCAAGAAGTTGATGATGGCGGCCTGCCTCCTGGCCGTGGTGACCTACTACCCGATCTACAAAGGCATGCAGGGCGCTGCGGGAAACAACGTCGTCAGCGTCAGCTCGACCAAGGACAAAGTAACCGGAGCAACTAAGTTGACACCGCTCACCACCGACGCGACCGGCAAGCTCGTGCCGGCGAAAGAAGCGCCGAATCCGAACAAGGTCATGCTTGTCTTTCTGGTCTTCCTTCAGGTGCTGTACGTCTGCATGATCTACGGACCTATCGCGGCATATCTGGTGGAAGCCTTCCCGGCCAAGATCCGGTACACGTCACTTTCGTTGCCTTATCACATCGGCAATGGCGTCTTCGGAGGGCTGTTGCCGCTGATCGGCCTCTGGAGTTGCGCGGCTACGCAGAACATTTACGCCGGGTTGTGGTATCCGATGATCGTCGCCACCATTACTTTGATCGTCGGCTCGCTGTTCCTCAAAGAGACCAGGCACACGTTGATCTGGGACGAGGTCGGTGGCGGAGCTGCGGCGAGGGGCGTCGCGAGGTAGATTTGGGGCTCACAGCGCTACACAGAGGCGGCCCAGATGACATCATCTTGAGGCCGCCTTACACTTGATGTAATGAAGATTGCGCTGGGCCAGATCAATCCCACGATCGGGGATTTCTGCGGGAACGCCGAAAAGATCATAAGTTTCAGCCGAGCGGCTAAAGATCGCGGGGCCGACCTCATCCTCTTCTCGGAGCTGGCGATTTGCGGCTATCCGCCTCGCGACCTGCTGGAGAAACCTTCCTTCATAGCTCGCAATAGTCAGGCGCTCGAACAGATTGCAAGAGAGACGACCGGTATTGCTGTGATCTGCGGCCTGGTAACGCCTGCGCGCAGCGAAACGGGCAAGTCGGTGATGAATTCCGCGGCGCTCGTGCGCGATGGGAGAGTTGAATTTCTGCAGTCGAAGATGCTGCTGCCGACGTACGACGTGTTTGACGAACAGCGTTACTTCGCACCCGCCCGCAAGCAGGAAACGTACACTCTCGACGGATCTCGCCTGGCTCTCACCATCTGCGAGGACGCATGGAACGACAAGCATTTCTGGCACAAGCGACTCTACGAGATTGATCCGGTCGAGCAGCTTGTTCGCGGAGGCGGCAATCTCGTCCTAAATATTTCCGCGTCGCCGTTCACGGTTGGCAAGCGCGAGCTGCGGACGAAGATGCTGCAGGCAATCGCCGCCGAGTTCCGCGTGCCGGTCGTGCTCTGCAATCAGGTGGGCGGCAACGACAGCCTCATCTTCGATGGATCGAGTCAGGTGATCGGACCAGATGGCCGCGTGTTAGCTCAGGCAAAGTCGTTCGAAGAAGACCTTGTGCTCTTCGATAAGGAAACTTTGACCGGGGAGATCCATACGCAGATCGAAGGCCCGGAGGGGAGCGCTTATGCCGCGCTGGTTCTGGGCACACGCGACTATGTGCGCAAATGTGGTTTTCAGCGCGTCGTCATCGGATTGAGTGGCGGCATCGATTCAGCGCTCACCGCAGCCATTGCCGTCGATGCGCTCGGAGCAGAGAACGTGATTGGCGTATCCCTGCCGGGCCCCTATTCATCGCCGGGCAGTCGGGACGACGCGCGTGACTTGGCGAGCAACCTCGGAGTCCGTTACGAGAGTGTCTCGATCGTGCCTGTGTTTGAAGACTTTCGACAAGCGCTCGCTCCCATGTTTGCGAACGCGCCCGAAGATGCTACAGAGGAAAATATTCAGTCACGTCTGCGTGGCGTGACTCTCATGGCAATGGCCAATAAATTCAACGCGCTTGTCCTCACGACGGGGAACAAGTCCGAGATGGCGGTCGGATATAGCACGCTATATGGCGACATGGCCGGAGCATTAGCCGTAATTGCCGATGTGCCGAAAACGATGGTCTATCGCCTCAGCGAGTACCGCAATCGCATCTCGCCGGTGATTCCTCGAGCTACGATCGAGAAGCCACCGTCTGCCGAGCTGCGTCCCAACCAGACCGACCAGGACACATTGCCGCCGTATCCTGTGCTCGATGCCATCCTCGAGGATTATGTCGAGGACTATAAGACCGCGGAGCAGATTTCGCGCGAGCGCGGATTGGACCGCAAACTGGTCGAGTCTGTCATCAGGATGATTGAGCGCAGCGAGTACAAACGCCAGCAGGCCGCCCCGGTCCTCAAGATCACGGAAAAAGCATTCGGCGCTGGCAGACGTTTCCCGATTGCTGCCACCTACGATTCAGAGTGCTGATTTCATAAAGGAAAAATTCAGGAGAAGCATTGAAAAGGAATTGCACGTCCATCTCGGCCGTCTTACTGCTTGCGGGCTGCGCTCTGGCACAGGGCACGGGCACTGCAACTCATCATAAGAGCACATCGTCATCCGCGTCACGGATGCAATCCGCTGCGGCGGCACCAGCGAGCCAGAAAGAGCCGAGTAGGGAGATGTTGAACCAATTCCTGCACCACATGTTCGGGTACGATCCGAATCTCAAATGGACGATTTCCGATGTGAAGCGATCCGAAGTTCCGGGCGTCACCGAAGTGACTGTCACCTTCGGTGACCCGCCGCAGCAAAGAACTCCGTTCTACGTCACGGCGGATATGCAGCATGCGTTTATCGGGCAGATCATCCCGTTCGGCGCCGATCCATTCGCTCCGGTGCGAACCCGTCTCGCCCAGGAGGCAAAAGGTCCGATGATGGGCAATCCGGACGCGCCGGTGGAGATTGTCGAATTCAGCGATCTGCAATGTCCGCATTGCAAACGCGCAACGCCCACGATCGAGAAATTGATGAGCGAGTCTCCCAATGCGCGGCTTGTGTTTGAGCAATTTCCGTTGCCGATGCACCCCTGGGCCGAGCGTGCCGCTGATTATGCCGACTGCATTGGCCGCAAGAACGCCGACCAGTTCTGGAAATTCACGAAAGCAGTCTTCGATCAGCAGGAGCAGATCACGGCTGAGAATGCGCAGCAGAAGCTCGGGGCCATCGCCACCGACGCCGGTGCGGACGCAGCCGCGACGGCAACATGCGCCGATTCGTCCGAAACCAGAGTGCGGGTCAACCAGCAATACCAGTTAGGTGCTGCCGTCGGAGTTACGGGAACTCCAACTCTGTTTATCAACGGACGCAGGATCGATAACGTGAACGGCACTCCTTACGAGGTGCTCAAGCAGATGGTAGATTTTGAAGCCAAAGAAGGCGCGACGAAATAGTTCTCGTTCAGGGAATGCTCGAGGGTGGCACGAACGCGGTCCCCGCTTCGGGATTGTGCATGGAGTCGCGCACCAGGTGCGGGGTGATCGTCAGTAATATCTCGGCATTGTCCACGTTTGCGTTGTTCAGGGTCGTCGCCTGACGAAGTCCCGGAAGCTGAGCCAAGCCCGGAATTCCCTGCAACGATAATTGTTCCTGCCGAGTGACCATGCCGGCCAGCACTGCCGTTGCGCCCTCGGGAACCGTGATGGTGCCGTTGTATTCGCGGTTCGTGATTACGGGCACGCCGTTTAATTGCTGCGCGCCCAATGCTCGCATCTGAAACTCCAGCTTTAGGCTCACGTCGGTCACTCCGTGGATGTTCGGCGTGGCCTTTAGTGACAGTCCAAGGTCCTCATAGCTGAATGATGGGAACGGCGCGACGAAGCTCTGGTTCTGTAAAACCTGAGACACCGCAGAGGTGTTAAAGATTGGGGCAAAACTCGCGTTCAGAATCGGAAATCGGGTGCCGTCGCGGAAAGTTGCGGGATCGTTTTGTGAAGCCCGAAGATACACATGATCGAGAGCACGAAGCGAAGACTTGCTCAGCGATAGGTGTCCGGTAACTCCGGGGATGATCGTCCCGCTCTGCGTGATGCCGCCGCCGAAGGTGGCGATTGGCTGGTTCAGAATCGAGTTCTGTCCGCCGGCAGCGAGTCCAGCCAACAATGCGGCGATCGAGCTGCTACCGGCCTGGTTGATTGCCCCCGACGAAATCAATTGGTTGATCAACTGCTGGTTTGATGGATTGTTCAGCAGTTGACGCGTTTCGGTGGCCACGTTGAATAAAGTGAATTGTGTCGGCAATCCCAAGCCGAGATCTCGAGCGAGAGTCTCTTCCACCTGATACACATTCACTTCGAGCATAACCTGGGGCCTGCCTGCGTAGAGATCATCCAGGACGTGCGTTGCCGCTTCTAACATGCCGAGAGGAGCACGAACCGTAACTTCATTCGTGCTCGCTGCCGGGGTCACGTATCGGAAATCGAAGATCGACCGCAGCATGGTGACAATCTCATTGATCTCCTGGGGCGACGATGCCTCGCTCACATAAAACGTTCGCATGGCCAGGCGCTCGAAATTGCGCCGGTTTTCCTGCGTATTCGCAAAGATCAGCGCCTCATTGCTCGAGAGCGGAACATAAAATGTATTCGTCATCTGCGAAACGATCGTAGCTGCCGTAGCGAAGTCGCTCGCATCGATGTCGAATCGAATCGGTTTTGACGTCACGGAAGTATCGATGAGCGGCTTGATGCCGAATGCATTCCAGACCCGCTGCAGCAGCCCCCCTGTGTCGCCTCGGTAATGGAAATCATGCGGGCTATCGGACGGAACGAGCTGGACGTCGCCGGCATCCCGGTACTGGATCTTCGGTTGGCTTGCGCTTACGTGCATGCCTTGCGCCAGGGCTGCGGTGAGTCCCGCCTGGGCGGCCGCGTTCTTAGGATCGAGGGTGAGCGCCTTGCGAAAATCAGCAACGGCTTCCTGCCGATGATTATCCTCAAGTTCGAGCGAGGCACTTGTAAGGTGCTTTTGGATATCCGTCTGACGCAACAGCTCGCGAGCGGTGACTGCTTGCGGATTTCGTGGATCGAGCTCGAGAGCGGTGTCAATGAGCCCGCGTCCTTTTTCGATCTCACCCTTTTCAATGTAGCGAAGCGCTTCGGAGTAGATCGCCTTAGATTTCTTGATTTTGCGCAGCTCAACTTTGGTGAGGGCATCGGCGAAAGAGGCCCCAGAAACCAAAATTGCGAGACACAGGATTACACCTGACCTGCTGCGCATAGAGAGATTCTAGCCGACTCAGAAGAGAGAACGTTGATGTTCGATGTTCTTGCGGCGATCTCCCGGGTTAACGCGAAGGCCACGATCTGTCTCCCCGCTAAGTCCTGAGAAGGACGATTCCCCCCAGCACGAGGATAGCCGATATCCATCTTCTGCGATTCACGTGTTCTTTGAGGATGAATTTGGCCCCGAGCAGATTGAAGAGGAACGTCATTGACGCGGACGCAGGCACCACAATGCTGAGGTCGATGAGCGACAGTGCGCCCAGCAGAGCGAAGAAGCTCAATGTCATCGCCAGTAAGCCAATGTGAAACCAGGGTTCCGTCAACACCGCGCGGATCACTCCCAAAACGCCGGAATGCCGTCGAATTGCACTTAGATCGCCCACGCGGCGCATAGCCGTGGCGGTGGACAAATCTCCCGCCGAGTTCAAGGCGACTAAGACGAGAACCACAGTCCAGGTGCCGATCAGTCCCAGGTGATTCAAGAATGTGCCTCCAAGCGCGACGCGAGTCCCTCGGGGCTCGGAGTTACAGTCAACGATCCCCCGCCGGTGATGAACCCGACTCCGAAGCTAATCATGAGAATACCGATCCAGCGCGTGAGGGGAATGGCCTCACCCAACATGAAGTGTGCGAGCAGGGCAGTGAGGACGTAGCCGAAGGTAGTCGCCGGCATGATGTAGGACAGGTCCGCCCATGACAGCGATGCCAAATATGACACATAGAACATGATCAGGAGAATCGTCCCAACCGCAACCCAGGGGTTCAATGGCGCGAATAGAAGCTCGTTCCACCGATGAAGGGACATGCCCCCGAGCTGCTTCATGCCCTTGGCGAGATAGACGTCGCCAAAGGTGCTGCCCAGGACGATTAACGCCAGCAAGACGTAACGCATCATACTCATGCTGTGTACATGCTGACGATTGACAACCGGTGAGTCGTTTGGAAAATTGCCGTTTGAGGAATTCATTCTTCAGAGTAGATGTGAATGTCGAATGAAGGGTTTTTACTGCGCTAATAATGCCACGCCGCCAAAGACCAGCAGGGCAGCGATCCAGCGGCGCCGATCGACATTTTCTTTCAAGAAGAAGCGGGCGGCAATTGCGTTGGTTACGAATGTGAGCGATGCAGCGGCCGGAGCCACCAGGCTCACGTCCGCCCACGAAAGGGCAGTCAGCAAGCTGAAAAATCCGAGTGCCATGAAAAATATTCCGGCCAGAAAATCTGGGCAGGTAACCACCGCTTTGGCGGCGCCTACAAGACCGGAGCGCGCGCGAATCTCGTCCAGATCACCAACCACCTTCATGGCTCGCGCGGTGAGCACGTCACCGGCGGTGGATGCCACCACAATGATGGCAATGGTCGCCCAAGTGGATACGTTTGCGGCAACGAGAAGCACAACTCAGACTAGCAGAGACAACATTGAATGCCGAACGGTTACACCGGGCTCTCCGCGAATTTGGACGGATAGGCATAGCGCCGCGCATGCGAATTGATCTCGCGGCGCAGATCTTCCCAGATCGTCTCCGGCATCGAGGTAAATATTTCGACTACTTTGGGATCGAACTGAGTGCCGGAAAAGCGCTTGATCTCGTCACGCGCGGCTGCGACCGATTGGGCGGCGCGGTAAGGACGATCGGAGGTGATCGCATCCAGCGTGTCGGCAACGGCAAATAGGCGAGCTCCAATTGGGATTTCATCGCCCATAAGACCTCGCGGATATCCCGTGCCGTCGTACTTCTCCTGGTGCGAATAAACGATCTCTGAGGCCTCGGAAAGGAAGGGAATCTTCTTCAGCATCTGATACCCACGGAGACAGTGCTCGCGCATGATCATGACTTCGGCTGGAGTGAGGGCTCCCGGCTTCCGCAGGATGGCGTCGGGAATCGCCATCTTGCCGATGTCGTGCAGGAACGCGCCACGCGCGATGATGCGGATCTTCTCGCCCGACATTCCCATGGCCCGCGCCATAGCGATGGTGAAGGCGGTTACGCGCTTCGAGTGACCTTCAGTCTCCGCGTCCTTCAAATCTAGAGCGTCGCCTAAAGCCTCCAGGGTGATGTCGTAGGACCGCTCGAGATCCCCCATGGTCTGGCGCAATTGCTCGGTACGTGCCGCTACCAGCGATTCCAAGTTCGATTGATAAACCCGGTTTTCCAGCTTGAGCTTGCGATGTTCGAGCGCTCGTCCCACCATGGCCAGCAACTGCTCACGCTCAAAGGGCTTCAGCAGGTAGTCGTAGGCGCCGTTCCGCAGTGCTGCCAGTGCTACCGAAATGTCGTGGACGGCCGTCACCATGACCGCCGGCATGTCCGGATAGCAGCCCTGAACACGGTCCAGAAGCGCGATTCCATCCATCTCCGCCATCATCAGGTCCGACAGCATGAGTTGAAACTCTTGCCCTGAACCCAGGATCTCCAATGCCTGCTTGCCGGATGCCGCCTGCATTGTGGGGTAGCCGGCGTTCTGCAGCATCGACGAGACGATCTCGCGTATGGCTTGTTCGTCATCGACGACGAGGATACGTTCTGATGGCATGGAGTGAGCTTCGGAGCGATTCAGAGAAGCGTCTATTTTATACATCGGCATGGCGCGTTCGTCTCAGAGATTTCGCTGAGACCTACATCCGGAAGTAACTCTGGCCCGAGCCAAGGTTGGCATAGAGGTAACTATTGTGGTCTAGAATGACTGAGATCGAAAGAGTTCGGGTCTTGGGTGATGAAGTCCCTGAAGCAACGCTAAGTTCGGAAATCATTCTGGTTCGGCTTCGAATCCGACGCCCCTATGTAAGCGTTACATGAAGAAGTATAGGATGATGGGCTACAGTTGGAATCCGGATGCCAACTATGGGTATGATGGTTCCCTGTGGAAATCTTGGTGCATGGACTCAAACTCCCTCCGGGTCGAGGATCGGGGCACATAACTGAGGCGTCAATGTGTGCCATTTGGGGCATTTATCCGGTATTTTGTGAGCTCCTTAACCGCTTTTCTCGCGAGGCAGAGTGATACCGGGCGAGAGTTGCCCGGCAGCACTGAATTGGTTCTCGAACTGCTTAGAGAACAAGTGCACGTCAGTCCCACACATTAACCGCCAGAGTAGAGGCCCCTATAATGTCAAGCCGAGTAGAAGGAATACAGATGACCGCGCTCCTCCCCTTGATCCAACGAGCGCAACAGTCTTCTGTCGATCACTACCGGGACGTCTTTGAAGGAAATCGCCATCGGGTGTATTCGCTGTCGTTTTATATGACCGACAACGAACTCACTGCGGAAGAAGTGATGACGAATACCTTTTGCCGCGCCTTTGCGGCTAGCCACAAGCCCGATGCGGAAACCATCGACCGGGCCCTGGTTACGGAACTGCGCGAACTCACTCCTATCGGCAATCTCACAGTGCAGTGCAAACCAGCCACACAGGTGAGCCACGTCCGCCGTAATACGCGGCGTGCCGATTTGGAGCGCGCGGTAGTCCAATTGGCGTCCACCGAACGAATGATTTTTCTCATGCACGACGTAGAAAATTACGATCATGCACGTATAGCTCGCACCTTGGGAATTTCAGAAGTCGAATCCAAGGCTGGACTCTTTCAAGCTCGTCTCAAATTACGCGAACTCCTGGCAAACTAAGCCATTTCTCCTTGTGCACAGAAAAGCGCGATCCAAACGGATCGCGCTTTTCTGTGTACCGTCAATTTCTGTCGCGTCGGCTCCGGGCTTTCTACTTTCGTGGCTCAGCTGAGTCTCACCTGGCCGAGCGCCGACCGCCGGCCGCCGACTGCCTACTTCTTCTCCCGCTTCTTCTTCGCCCAGCCTTCCTTCACGACCTGCATAGCGCGGCCGAGCGCCAAGGAATCAGGCGGCACGTCGCTGGTGATGCATGAAGCCGCTCCTACGTATGCTCCTTGGCCTATCTTCACCGGAGCCACCAGGGTGGAATCACTGCCAACAAAGACGCCATCTTCGATGACTGTGGTGTGTTTGTTCACTCCGTCATAGTTGCAGGTGATGGTGCCTGCTCCGATATTCACGCCGGCCCCGATGTCGGCGTCGCCGAGATAAGTCAGGTGATTGGCCTTCGATCCCTTGCCGAGCCGTACCTTCTTCGTCTCGACAAAGTTGCCGACGTGGGCGCCTTCGCCAATTTCGCTGCCCGGACGCATGTGGGAGTACGGGCCAATCACCGCCTGAGCAGAAACGGTGCTTTCATCAATAATGCAGCCCGGCCGAACCGTCACACCGTTCCCAATTCGCGAATTGCTGAGGATCGAGTACGAGCGAATCCGGCAATCCTCTCCGATCGTAGTGGCGCCAAGAAGCTGGACAAATGGCTCGATGGTCGTGTCCGGACCAACCTGAACGTCTTGATCGATCACGCATGTTTCCGGACGGAAGATCGTCACGCCCTGCGCCATCAGATCGCGTGCTTTGCGCATACGCATATTTGCATCCAGCACGGAGAGTTCAGCGATGGTGTTTCCGCCCAGCACCTCATCGGGATCATCCGCGCGCAATGCCATCACCTTTTCTCCTTCGGCAACGAGCAGCGCGGCCATGTCGGTCAAGTAAAACTCTTTGTGAGGATTATCGGCGGCCAGGCGATTGATGTTGGCAAAGATCGGCTTCGAAGCGAACGCATAAAAGCCGGAATTGATCTCGCCCAGCTTGGCCTGCTCGGGACGGAGAGATTTCTGTTCGACAATCGCCGCAACCCGGTCCGTGGATCGCTCTCGCAGCACTCGCCCGTAGCCGGTGGGATCTGCAGGCACTGCGGTCAGGATCGTCATCGCCGCCCGTTGTTGCATATGGAAGTCGCGCATGCGGCGAATCGTCTCCGGGCGGATCATCGGCGCATCGCCTGAGAGCACCAGGAAGTTCTTGTGACGGGACAATTTCTCACGTCCGCACTGGATCGCATGTCCGGTGCCGTGCTGCTCGGCCTGCAAGATGAAGTTCACGCCAGTATCTGCGACCGCGGCACGCACGCGCTCGGCTTCATGTCCGATAATCACGTAAATGTTCCCGGGTGGAACCACGACCGAAGCGGTGCGGATCACGTGAGCAAGCGCGGGCTTGCCGCCGACTTCATGCAGCACTTTGGGACGCTTGGATTTGAGCCGCGTACCTTTGCCGGCGGCCATGATGGCAATGGCGAAGTCTTGTTCAGGCATCTTGTGAAAAGTTATCAGTTCCAGCGTGCCAGCGCACTCCATCCGTCCGAATGGAGCCACCGACAAAACACAATTACTTGTAGATCAGATACTTCGATCTCACCCCATCAAACTGTTCCAACGCGTCATTCCACTTCGAACTGATGAAACGGGGATCGACGCCGGCATTCAGGTCGTCCAAGGTCTGCTGGTTTGCTACCAGCGTGATCAGCTTCTCTATATGGAAATCGTTGGGATAAAACTTGTGCAACGCTGCAGCGAGCTCGATTCCCATTTCCGGTGAGTCAAGCGTCTGGCGATTGGTGACGACCATGTTCACTCCACCACACTGTTGATTTGCATAGACGGCGGACTTCGGTGTGAACGTTACAGGCACGAAGCGCACGCCGGAGATGTAGCGTTCGTTGAGATAGGCGGCAAGCTCCTTTCCCTTGATCCATGGGGCGCCGACGATCTCGAACGGCGTGTCTGTTCCACGTCCTACCGAAACATTCGCGCCTTCGATGAGGGCCACGCCAGGATAGAGCGTTGCTTCGTTCAAGCTGCGGAGATTGGGCGACGGATTGATCCAGATCAGGCTCGTCGAGTCGAACCAGTCTCCACGCTCCCATCCTTGCATGGGGACTACAGTCACCTTTGCTCCGAGATGTTTCTCGCCGTTGAAGAAGCGAGCCAACTCGCCCATCGTCATTCCATGTCGCGGAGGGACGGTGTAGTAAGAGACAAAGCTGGTGTGATCCGCATCAGTGATTGGCCCTTGAACTATTGCTCCTGTGACGGGGTCAGGACGATCAAGCACGACAATCTCAGTTCCAGCTTGCGCAGCCGCTTCGAGGAAGAAGCCCAAGGTCGTTTCGTAGGTGTAGAAGCGCACGCCCGCATCCTGTAGGTCGATTACAACGGCATCGAGCTGCTTCAGTTGATCTACAGACGGGCGACGCTTTGCGTCAGTGTCGCCGTACACGCTGTACACCGGGATGCCGGTGGCAGTGTCGGTGGTATCGCCAACCTGCATCGTATCCAGCTGCCCTTCGACGCCATGCTCAGGACTAAACAGGGCCTCCAATTTAATTCCAGGAACCGCATTGAGCACGTCGATTGTGCGGCGGCCAGCCGAATCGAATCCGGTCTGGTTGGTTAGCAGGCCAATGTTGCGCGGTGGAGCGCCTTGTGCCGCCGGCTTGAGCACATCGAAGTGATTGGCCTCAAGCACATCAATTCCAGTCAGCACGTTGCCATTTCGCGACGCCATTCTGCGTTGTCCTGCGGCTGCCTCGTTGTAGCCGGTGATTGCCAGCAACGGATGTTTGCTGTCCAGCTCTTCACCGATGTTCAGCAGGTTGGCGACTACGTTCGCAACCTTGCTGCGTAGCGATACAACTGAATGGCCAACGTGCGGGTGCACAGCATTCGTCAGTAGGATCACGTAGCTGTCCGTGTATGGATCGATCCATATCGACGTGCCGGTAAATCCGGTGTGTCCGAACGATCCGAGAGGGAATAGCTCTCCGCGATTCGAGGAAAAGACGCTGTCGATGTCCCACCCAAGCCCGCGCAGGGTGGTTGCCATGGGTGGTTGCTGCGGGCGGGTAGCTTTCAACGCGGAAATCGTGTTGAGGAACTGTTTTCGTTTGGCTTTGCTGTGAAGGGTGTCGAGCCAGGCTTGCGCGTATTTGGAGAGATCGTCGGCAGTCGAAAACAGCCCGGCATGACCGGCAACTCCGCCCATTCGCCGCGCAGTCGGATCGTGAACGATGCCGCGCAGCATCACGTTGCGCTCGTCATACTCGGTCGGAGCGATCTTGTTGTGCCATTGCGGCGGAGGCAGAAAACGCGTGTGCTTCATCCCCAAGGGTTGAAAGACGAAGGCGTCGGCGTATTTGTCGAGCGGCATTTTGGCCACGCGTTCGAGAAGAAAGCCAAGCACTTCAAAGTTGATGTCGCTATAGCGAAATACGCTGTTGGGTGGAGTAACCAGCTTCGAGGCAAAGGCCATCTGCATGGCCATCTGCTCGCCTTCCCAGGGCGTCTTCAGATCGAGGTCCTCTGGCAGGCCCGAGTAGTGTGTGAGCAACTCGCGCACGGTGACGCTTTCTTTTCCGTTCTGCGCAAACTCGGGCAGGTAATTCGCGACGGGATCATTGAGTCGAATCTGGCCGAGCTGGAGCATGCGGAGAATCGATGGCAACGTCGCTGTGACCTTCGTCAAGGACGCGACGTCGAAGACGGTGTCGAGGGTCATCTTCTCCCGCATAGGCTCGAGCGAGCGCATTCCGTACGCCTTCTTGTACACGACTTTTCCGTGATGCCCTACGACCAGCACGGCTCCTGGGCACTGCTGCTGCTCGATCGCCTCGTCGATGACTGCATCGAGCGGCTTAAATGGATTTGCCGTGGCAAGTTTACTTTTGCCGTGTGTTTTGCTGACTGGCTTGGGAGGGCTCTTCGCGGCAGTAGCCGCGAGGCCGGGAAAAGCAATCAGCAGGGTAAGGAGTAGGGGAGCGATCGATTTCAACATTGAGTACTGCTGATTGTGCGGGATTGACGCGCATCAGGCAAACACCGAGGTAACTACGTAGGCACCGCCACCACCAGGACAGTATTCGTACGACTTGAAACCGGCCGTCAGGAGAACGTTGCCGATTCCGGTATAGTTCTCTACGCTCCGAACGCCCACATATGCAAATGAAGATTACGAGCCTAGTGATTGTCCTCGGGTTTATCATCCACCCGCTAGTCATTGCACAGTCCCGGACAGAAATGCCTCGCGGGACAACAGAGGGCGAGATCTTCGTCGCGGGTGGTCACAGCGTGGCTGGAGGCCGGAGCGGCAGTGGTGTTGTCCAAGCCGGAGTGCGCTTCGGACGCGTTCTGCTATCAGGACCGAAATCAAATCTCGAATATTCCATCGACCTGATTCCGCTGTACTACGTCACACAACGCCAGAATGCCTACGGAGCAAGCTTCACGCCCTTCGACCTGAAATACAACTGGACTGCCTTTCACCACGTCGTTCCGTATATCGAACTCGGTGGCGGCGTGCTCTTCACCAACCACGATGTTCCCGACGTTACCAATAGCATTAACTTCACACCGCAAGCTGGCATTGGCGTGCACATACCAATGAAGCCCGGTTCTAACCGGCATCTTGGGATCGCATTGAAGTATGTCCACATATCAAACGCGGGCCTCGCCGTTCCCAATCCGGGCCTGAACACGATGCAGGTGAAGATTTCGATAGGTCATTACTGTAGCCCGAATTCTGCGAATTACGCGGACCAGACGGGGAGGTGCAGATTCTACAGGCGGTGAAGGATAGGCTTTCGGCGTTCGGCCCTTTGCAATGTGTAAGGATCAGAGAGCCAGGCTCTCATTTGGCGATTCCAGATTGTGGAAACAGTGTGAGTCGTTTGTTGCTGCTGGATCATCTAATCAGTCTTAATCGGATTTATTTCACTAACCGGCTTGCGATGTGATCGTCATGACAGTCCCCATCGCAGTAATTTGATCCCTGCGGAATCCCCGAGTGCTTGCGGGGAGTATCCCCGGCGAATCCCCGGAGCCTGATCGATTTTGCAAGCCGCTGAGCCACTCGGGCCTAGCTCCATCGAACTAAGCAAAAAAATCCCCGCCAAGCATGCGACCGGAGTTCTAGAATTGTCAGGTGATGCAACGGAAACGGGCAATTATTGAGTTAGTGATTCTTGAGCAGAAACTCAAGGCGTTGAATACGCTGGTGAGGCATGAGCGCGATGCGGAGAAGCTGAGACGGTATGCGAGTGAGTTGCGCCTTGTGGCTTCGGAGCTAGAGGAATATCGTAGAGCGATCAGCAACCAGATGCAGAAAAGCGCTCGAGCTTCAGCTTAGGGATTATGGATTCACGGGTGATCAGCAATGAGTTACTCCGCCTCCATGAGAGACGCAACGCGCTCGAAGTATTGATGCGTTATGAAACCGATCTCGTGAAGCTGAAGTTCTACCGCAACGAGCTCGAGCTCGTATTTGCGGACATGGCGAGGCGGCAGGAATCCCTGGACCTTCCTAAAAAGAAAGTCCTCCCGTTCCCGACGCGCAAGCCCGTCCGTTCTGCTTAACATCCCCAGGCCCGCTCAGTTGGAATTGGCAGAACCAAACTCCACGTCCACTTCCGGATAGCCCAGCGCGCGACAAAACGTCTGCACAGTCGTTCTGGCGTTCTCTGCCGCGATCTTAAGAATCCCATCTTCAAGCGCCGCGCCCTGAATGTCGCGCTCTGCCGTTCGCCGGACCTCGGTCTCGAGATTCGGATCGGCTTGGACGAGCAGTCCCGTTTCGCGCGAGTACACGCGCGTTTTCTTGTTGTCGATCCGGGTGGAAAAAACCTCCGCATTCGGCAGACGGATGCGAATGCTTGATCCGCTGACATGAATGTCAGCGTCACTTACCTTCGAGAGATCGACGCCAGCAACAACTTCGCCGCGAACGATCATCAGTATGCGATCACCCGTAAGCATCGTCGGCAACAAACTGGCGCGTTCTCCGGTGACTACCTTGTCGATGTTGAATGACACCGACTCCAGTCGCCTCAGCTCCCGGATCTGCGTGATGACTGTGCCTTGCTCGCGATCCGTAAAGCCGTCGAAATGCGCAAGACGATAAATGATGGGAGCGGCGACGAGTGTAACCAGAATCCCGATCACCAGGCCCAGGAGGATGCCGCTGGGCTGCAATCGCTTCCGGCTGACGTGAGAGATGGTTGAATCCGGCATGCTTATCAGACTCAGTGCTGATCCCGATGAACAGTATCCATCGAGAACGCCGGAAAGCAGATGGCGATATATTCAGCGCCTTCGGGATGTGGCGTGCTGTAGCGAATCCATTCGCCGCCATGGGTGATTACTGCCTGACCGGCGGCGACATCCAGATGTCCTTGGCTGTGTTCAACCCGCAAGGCACCCTTCAACACTACTGTGTACTCGTCAAATTCTGGAGTTTGACCTGGCTCCTGCCATCCTGCCGGACTGCGCATGTGCGCAACGCTGATGCGATTGGTTTTTGAATTCACCCGACCGATGTATTCGTCGATCAGTTTGGGTTTGTTGCCGGCAGCGGTGATTCTCGTCGGTGAAGCGATGAGCGTGGGCATTGGAAACAGTTTAACAATGCTTTTCGACTGGCAGCTTGCGCGACCTGCCCTCTGCTAATAGGCTAAAAGGTTTCCATGTTTGAAGTTGGGCAGTTCTGATGTCGATCGAGACTGAAATTCCCACAACCGAAGCGGCAAGGACCCGTATCAGGGCTCCGCGTGGGCTGTCGCTCTCCTGCAAGGGATGGCAGCAGGAGGCGGCGATGCGCATGCTGATGAATAACCTCGATGACGAGGTTGCCGAGCGTCCTCAGGATCTGGTGGTTTATGGTGGCACCGGCCGCGCAGCCCGCAACTGGGACTCTTATCACGCCATCGTCCGATCCTTACGCCATCTGGAAAATGACGAGACACTGCTGGTGCAATCCGGAAAGCCCGTCGGCATTTTCAAAACGCACGAATATGCTCCACGCGTTCTGATAGCCAATTCAAATCTGGTGGGTCACTGGTCGAATTGGGAAAAGTTTAACGAACTCGAGCGCGCCGGTCTGATGATGTATGGACAGATGACCGCCGGCTCGTGGATCTATATTGGCTCGCAAGGCATCATTCAGGGCACATTCGAGACGTTTGCAGCGGCCGGCGAGAAGCATTTTGGCGGCGATCTTAGCGGCAAGCTGATCGTCAGTGGCGGCATGGGCGGCATGGGTGGCGCGCAGCCGCTGGCGGCGACCATGACAGGCGCATGTTTCCTCGGCA
>CAZLIE010000003.1:0-2864 GCA_964559345.1 uncultured Terriglobales bacterium | reverse complement strand
GAAGAACTCGATCCGCAAAAAAGAGGCAATATCTGTCGGGCTCGTAGGCAATTGCGCAGACATCATTCCCGAACTGGCGGCGCGCGGCGTGAAGCCGGACGTGCTGACCGACCAAACCTCGGCGCACGATCCGCTGAATGGCTACATTCCGTCCGCCCTGACCGTGGACGAGGCAGACGAATTACGCAGCCACGATCCGAAGGCATATCTCGATCGCTCGCTGGATTCGATGGCGCGGCACGTCGAGGGCATGCTCGAGCTGCAAAAAGCCGGATCGGTGACGTTCGATTACGGAAATAACATTCGCACATTCGCGTTCGAGCGCGGCGTGAAGAACGCCTACGACTTTCCTGGATTCGTGCCTGCGTATATCCGTCCACTGTTCTGCGAAGGACGCGGTCCTTTCCGTTGGGTTGCACTATCCGGCGAACCGTCCGACGTCGCGGTTACGGACGAACTCATCCTGGATATGTTTCCGAAGAACCAGATCCTGAGCCGATGGATCAATCTTGCTCGCAAACGCATTCGGTTCCAGGGACTGCCGTCAAGGATCTGCTGGCTAGGTTATGGCGAACGCGCCGAATTCGGGCTCGCCATGAACGATCTTGTTAAACGTGGAAAACTCAAAGCGCCCATCGTGATCGGGCGCGATCATCTTGATTGCGGTTCGGTAGCCTCGCCATTCCGTGAGACGGAGGCCATGAAGGATGGCAGTGACGCCGTTGCTGACTGGCCGCTGCTGAACGCCTTGCTCAACACCGCGAGCGGAGCGAGTTGGGTCTCGATCCACAACGGCGGAGGAGTCGGCATCGGATATTCCCAACACGCCGGTCAAGTCACGGTCGCCGATGGAAGCGACGCAATGGCCAAGCGCATTGAACGCGTGCTTACGAACGATCCCGGAATTGGAGTCGTGCGGCATGCCGATGCCGGTTATGAGCAAGCTCAGCAGTTCGCAGATCGGGCAGGAGTACACGTTCCCATGCCTCCCTCGAGGAAAAGATCTGGCGCGGGTGATCACGGCGAGTGAGCACTCAACCGTCGAGCGGCCGTGCTTTGCTGCTGACCAATATTGGCCAGCTTCTGACGTTACGAAGCTCTTCCGGAAAATCAGGTCCGCGTCGCGGGCCCGGGCTGGGCGAGATTGGTCTAGTTGGGCATGCTGCCGTTCTGTGCAATGACGGAAAGATTCTGGCGGCCGGAGCTGAAGCAGAAGTGTTGGATCGTGCTAAAGAGTTCAGCGCCAACGATATTGAAGACTTCGACTGTGGTGGCGGTGTCGTTCTTCCTGGTTTTGTAGATTCGCATACCCATCCAGTCTTCACTGAGCCGCGATTGGTTGACTTCGAGAAACGCATTCAGGGCGCGACGTATGAACAGATCGCCGCTGCTGGCGGCGGCATACGATCCAGCATCTCTGGAGTGCGCAGTGCCTCCGAGGAGCAGTTAGCGGATCGAGTGCTCGCCGCTTTTGCAACTGTCCAGAGGACAGGCACGACCACAATGGAAGCAAAGTCGGGTTACGGCCTGTCACAGGAATCGGAACTTAAATCTCTGCGTGCTATCCGACGTGCCGCCCAAGGTTGGACGGGGACTGTAGTCCCCACTCTGCTGGGGGCGCATGTCGTTCCCCCGGAATATTCTGGAAAAGCGGACGACTACGTCGCGCTCGTCTGCAATGAGATGATTCCGGTTGTTGCGCGAGAGAAGCTGGCCGAGTACGTCGATGTCTTTTGCGAACGGGGCGCGTTCAACGTCACACAGACAGAACGCGTATTCGAAGCCGCCGGCAACCGCGGACTGGGGGTACGCGCGCATGTGTGTCAATTCACGCCTTCCGAACTGTCCCGGCTTTCCCGGTTCGCGGCCGCGTCCTACGATCACCTTGATTGTGTGACCGACAAAGATCTCAAGGCATTGACTGAGCAGCCCACGATCGCAACGCTATTACCCGGCGCTTCGTATTTTCTATCACAAAAATATCCGCTCGCACGCAGACTGATCGATGCCGGAGCCGCGGTTGCCATAGCGACGGACTTCAATCCCGGCACTTCTCCAACGGCCAGTATGCCGATGGTGCTCTCACTGGCATGTACGCAGATGCGCCTGAGCGCCGCCGAGGCGATCAGCGCGGCAACCATCAATGGCGCCCATGCATTGAGACTCGCGCGCCGAAAGGGAAGCATCGAGGCGGGCAAAGACGCGGATCTCGCTGTTTTCGACGTCAAAGATCATCGCGAGATCTGTTACTGGTTCGGAGCTACGCAATGCTCCGCAACGGTCCTGAACGGAATTCTTGCAAGAAACTGAGGAACTCTGATGAATAAGCTGTTGGTCATCGCGCTGATGTTCATCTCTTCGCTCGCTGTCCAGGCGCAGCGTCTGCCCGCGGGAGTGACGCCGCAGCATTACCGGCTTACGTTCACTCCGAATTTGAGCGATAACACCTTTGATGGAGATGAATACATTGATGTCCGCGTCGAGAAGCCGACGACGACGATCACGTTGAATGCTGTCGAGATCCAGTTCAAATCCGCCACGGTGCAATCCAGACATGCTACGCACACCGCAAAAGTCACATTGGAAGATGACCGAGAGCAGGCCCACATCATCGCGCCGCAGACACTCCCAGCCGGTCCTGCAACATTGCACATCGTCTTCAAAGGCACCCTGAACGACAAGCTGCGCGGCTTCTATTTGAGTCAGACGCCGAAGCGTAAGTACGCTGTCACACAGTTCGAATCCACAGACGCGCGCCGCGCGTTTCCATGCTTCGACGAGCCGGATAAGAAGGCCACGTTCGATATCACGCTCATTGTCGACAGAGGCGACACGGCAATCTCGAACGAGAAGCTCGCCTCGGA
>CAZLIE010000002.1:0-73997 GCA_964559345.1 uncultured Terriglobales bacterium | reverse complement strand
CACTACCAGAGGGAACAATTCTTGATGATGTCTATATTCCAATGCATGTTGCTCGCGCCGGCTACCGAGTCGTGGTTGATTCGCTAGCTGTTGTCTCCGATGCACCCACGCCGAATATTCGGCAAGAGTTTCGTAGAAAAGTTCGAACGCTCGCCGGAAATTACCAACTTCTCAAGCTTCAACCCTGGCTCTTGACATCTCAAAATCCGCTTCGCCTCGAATTTATCAGCCACAAACTCTGCCGATTGTTTGTGCCGTTTGCGCTTATCGCCGTTCTACTTACTTCCGCGCTGCTCCCCGGTGTCATTTTTAGGAGTGGGTTTGCTTTACAGGTTGTCTTTTATTCTCTAGCTTCCCTTGCACCATTTACTCGGTTCCGTCTGCCCCGAACTGCCTTTACTTTTTTGCTGCTTAATGCTGCCGCAGCAACTGCATTTCTACAAGTTGTGACAGGGCGGAAGATCGCGTGGGGACGCTAGCACCAACATTTTGGTCTCGCTAGAATGAACACCGGCCTTGGCCAATTCATCCCGTTCGTGTTTTACGGTGGCATTCTTATCACCTGTGCCCTCTCGTTGCTGTATCGACCGGAATTTGGCTTATACCTGGTAGTTCTACTGCTTCCGCTACAGACGACTAGGGATAAACTGGCCAGCTTACCCCTGGGACAGAACGTTGTTTTTCTCCTTTTACTCTCTGCGCTGGTTGGTGCGTTTCTAAGGCGCGATCAAACGTTCCTTCCGCACTCGCGGGTAAACAAATGGGTTCTTGCGTTGGTCGTTTACAACTTCGGCTCTCTTTGGTATGGGTGCATTGCGTCTTCACAGCCACCACCGCTCTGGATTTCGGACCCACGCTTCGCGGCTTGGAAAGACTATATGGCACTCCCCCTTTTATACTTCGTAAGTTCCGTCGTACTAAGGGATCGAAAGCAGCTACGGTGGATGATGATATTGATGTGTATTTCTGTTGTCGCGGTAAATTACAGTGCCGTCAGGGAAATCGCTTCTCACGATCTTAGTCACTTCTATGAAAGCAAGAGGAACGGCGGTCCGCTTGGATACGCTGGATCTAATGGCCTTGCGGTATTTGAGGCTAACGTTTCATTAGTGTTGATGGTGCTTCTTGGTGGTAGAGTTCGCCGAATCGTCAAAATCGGATTGCTGCTGCTTCTCGCCACCAGTCTCTATTGCGTTACCTTTAGCTTTTCACGAGAAGCTTATCTTGCTTTAGTGATTGGCTTTTTCGCTTTTGCTATCATGCGGCAACGAAAACTGCTGATCGTCCTTGGTCTTTTTTTAAGCTTTTATTCAACCCTTCTTCCTATATCTGTTCAGGAACGCATTGCAGGAACCAACACTGAAGGGCGGGGCTTAGACGAATCGTCGCAGGAGCGCGTTGAGTTGTGGAAGGATGCGGTCCATCTTATAGAAGAGAGTCCATTTTTTGGTTATGGGTTTAATACATATCGATTTATGAATCGTCTAGGCCCCTTACACGATACTCACAACTTCTATGTCAAAGCAACGGTAGAGGGAGGGCTCGTTGGATTGTTTATTTTCGTTGGATTGCTTGCCACGATGGCGTCTCAGGCTTACAAAATGTCACGTGGTCCGGATAAGGTCGCTGCCAATTTAGGGCTCGCATGCTTCTTGTGCGTTGCAAGCACTGCCATTGCAAACTTTTTCGGAGATAGATGGACCTATATTGAGGTGAACGGATTTCTGTGGGTACTTGTGGCGATGCTTGGGAGGTATTCGACCTTGCTGGCGGACGATCGAATGGATCACAATGCTATCGGCGACTTCGAATCGATCACGGAACGCACTGACTCCGGAGTGGAAGAGCTCGCATCGCTACAATGAATGGATCATGGTTAAGAGCAAACACACCAGGTGCTACGGGCAGCAATGGTGTCATCAATGTAGTGTTCGTCATTGACGAGTTAACACAAACGCTTGGAGGTGCGGAACATGCGCTCAGACGCATCATCACGCTCCTACCGCGCGACAAGTTTTCATGTTCATTGGTAACCTTTCGGCTTAGTCCGGATCTTCAGGTTCACGATTATTTTCCCTGTCCAGTCCATCATTTGCCGGTGAGGTCCGTATTTGATTGGGGCGCCATACTGAAGTTACGACGATTACTTTTAAATGCGAATGCGCACATTGTTCAGACGTTTTTTGAAAGCTCCGATTTGTATGCGGGAGTCGTCACGAAACTGTGTACGTCGGCGAAACTTGTTTGGACCAGACGCGACATGGGAATTCTGCGTTCACCAAAACATGATATTGCATATAGAATTTCGTCGCGGTGGCTGCCCGATGTGACCCTGGCCGTATCAGAAAGCGTGCGGGGCTTTGCTATTGCTCACGACAGATTGAGACCTCAAAAGACGTTGACTCACTACAATGGCATCGATGTCCCTGAGCTGCTATCTTCGCAGACAGTTGCCAGACGTCGTAACGATTTCAACATTCCGTCTGGTATTCCCATCGTCACCGCTTTAGCTAACATCCGCCGTGTTAAAGGCATTGATTGCGTATTAAGAACAGCGGCCAAAGTCCGAGAATCAGTTCCCGATGCGGTTTTCTTAATCGTTGGAGCGGTGTTGGAGAACAATTACATGGAAGAACTAAACGCACTTGCGGCATCTCTGGATCTTGGCAATAGCGTCATGTTCGTAGGTGAACAGAAGGACGTCAATTCCATTCTGCAAATGAGTGATGTTGGGCTTCTGCTTTCTCGAAGCGAGGGATTCTCCAATGCATTACTGGAGTCGATGGCTGCCGGTTTGCCGTGTGTTGCAACAGACGTTGGAGGCAATCCTGAGGCATTGCGTCACGAAATCACGGGATTCTTGGTTGATCCGGAAGACATCGATTCTGCAAGCGAAATGGTTGTACGTCTGTTAAGAAATAAGAAGTTAGCTGAAAATCTTGGTTCAGGAGCCAGAAACACAGTTGCGGAAAAGTTTTCTACATACAAGATGATCTCCGATCTGGAGCATTGTTATGAGACACTTTTAGCTGACCATCGTTCCTGACAGCTGTATAGTATTCCGCAGTCTTCTTAGCTATCTGTTCCCAATCGCCAGGCCCAAATTTAAGGCTGACAGCATTTTCGAGTCCCTTGCGCAAAGACTCATTCTCGAGCAGCTCGATTATAGCCTCAGCAAGTCCACCTACATCACCATAGTCGACTAAAATCGCAGTCTTGCCATCTTCGAGCAGTTCCTCAAAAGGGGGCAAGCGCGTCGCAACTATCGCTTTGCCTTGGCTCAAACCGGTTAATAAAGCGCCACTGCTCGTCACTGCCCGATAGGGATAGACAACTAGCAGCGCCAGACTGTAGAGCTGCAGCATTTCGGAGATGGGTAGGAACCGAATGTCCATCCGGACGGATTCTTCAATTCCGTATTGTTTCACGAGTGTTCGTATTTCAGAGACAGTGCCCTCGTCTCCTGTTCCAGCGATGAAGAGCTTGGCATTGCTTCGCCGTGCCTGTATGAGCCGCCATGATGCCAGCAGAAAATCTATACCTTTGTAGGGAAAAATAAGGCCCTGCCAGAGGACCACTTCATCTCGAGGAGCAAGACCGAGCCTATTGCGCAATTCATCGTGGGCGGTCGCAGGCTTTTCCGTAAAGAATGGCCCATGAGGTATCACACGGATACGCTCGTTGGGTACTCCGAATTCCTGCTGCAAACGGCGTCGCGTCTCATCAGAATGGCAGATCAAACCCTGTACCGAATCATACAAGCGCTGGAAAATAGCGCGGTGGGTTTGTCCGGTATCATGTGGCAACAAATCGTGTACGGTATATACAACTGGGATATTAAGCCAGTTGAAATATCGAATCAGCCACAGATCGACCGGGACATCCCACTTCAACAGGGGAAGATACTGGACATGGAGAACGTCGGGACGCGACCGCAGTGCTTTCAAGGTAATTGCCACCGTGTTGATTGACACTTCAAAGATCTTAAGCAGACGTCGCACGAGCTTGCCGAAATTGAATCGAGCAACAAAATCAATGAGCCCTGGGTCCGGTATAATGCCATGGCGCACAAAACATTGTCGGTCCAAGTAATAAGTACTTGAAATCAACCTCACAGGGACCTTCGTTTTAAGCATAGCCTCGCACAGATGAGCGTCATAATAAGGGACGATGCACCACTGATCCAGCATCCAGACGTTAGGCGGACCAGATGTCATAGGTTCACTTGCCTTTGGTTGTCGAGAGGGTGTGTTCATTGGTGCTTGTGAATGTAAATCATGGCCACAGTCTCAGGAGGAAAGGAAGCCCGCGAACTCCTGGTCAGACAAAAACAATTCCTTAAGAAACTAAATCGGCTCCGATAATCGGAGGTTTCGATCAGCTACACCATGAAAACAATCTTTGCTTTCCTGTCGGTCATGTCGATTCTTTTCCTCAGCACGGATTTTGCAAGCATCGACACGAATCTCAGCTGGATCATTTTCGGTCCCTCTGGAATCACCGGCTTGGCTACTCCCGAGCTGCTCGTGGACACTAGCGCTTGGGCAATGTTTCCTCATTGGCAGGACATCGACGCCTTGCGCGCAACGCCAACAACTTGGTATGTCCGTCCAGACGGCGGCACGCGATCTCAATGCACTGGCAAGGAAGATTTCCCATATTCCGGCTCCGGACACCACCAGCCATGCGCTTTTAGCAACCCTTATTATCTCTTCACGGACGACGTTTCTCCAACCTTTTCCTGGATCGTAAATGGTGGAGACACAGTGATCATCAAGAACGGTTCCTACCGCATGGGCTACAAAGGGCCAACTCCTCAGAACTTTTGGACAGGCTGCCGAGGCAATCCCTTTGATTGTTATATGCCTCCAATACCCTCAGGTACCGAGACTCGCCACACAAGAATCGTGGGAGAGAATTTGGCCAACTGCACTTCTAAGCCGGAACTGTATGGCGGTTTTGGACTGGAGATTACTATCAATCTAGAGAATTCCTCAAATGTGGATCTCCAATGCCTGAACATTACTGACCATGGGTCCTGTGGCAAACAAGGCGATTCGAATATCTGCAGGAGCGATTTTCCTCTGGATGACTTTGCCGTAAACGGGATTGTCACGAATAATTCTACAAAGAACATCTTGCTCCAGGATCTCGACATCCACGGCTTTGCGGCGCGCGGAATTATGGGAGGGTTTGGAGGAAACATTCAAGCGACTCGAGTGAGTATCCGCGGCAACACCGCTGCTGGATGGGATTTTGATGACGGCCGCAAGACTCAATCCACCGGAACCCTCCGCATGTCGTTTGTAACAATTGAATGGAATGGCTGCTCCGAGGTATATCCACCCACAGATCCTCCAACCTATGATCATTGTTTTGACGATAACAAGGCTGGCTATGGAGATGGAGTGGGAACACCCGACACCGGCGGGACCTTTCTGGTCGATCACTCGGTATTTCGATACAACACACAAGATGGTCTGGATCTGTTGCACGTAGGTGAAATCGCTCCCGCAATCATTTCCGTAACCCATTCAATGGCATACGGCAATATGGGCAATCAGTTCAAGCTGGGACCTTCAAATGCCACCACTTTTGTTAATAATGTCGCGATTGGGAACTGTTTTCGGCTGCGAGGCGCGGTTCCTGGCAGACCAAGGGGAGCCTTCCCGCCTAATCCCAGCCGTTTCAATGAGGAGTTAACCGACTATTGCCGAGCGGCTGGCGATGCAGTGGTGGTTGAGGTCGCTGATACCAAACCAGCTGTGATTCAGAACAACAGTTTCACAGCACAATTCAATATTGCGCTCGACTTAATTTGTCCTGGGGGGTTTAGTTGCGGAAAGCTTACTTCGGTGCAACTCGACAATAATTTATTTCTTGGATTTCCAGATCTCAGCGGGGGACACAGGTTTATTACCGCTGTCAACCAGCAGGGAGGAGCCAACAATTTTCTGAGGAATCCGCTCAGCAGTTTCAAGCACAACCTTCTCTTTCGCACAAATGATGTTTGCCCAGCAATGGGCGCAGTGGGTGAGATTTGCGTTAAAGATCCATTGCTAGTATCGGAGGCTAATATCGACACGATAGATTTTCACCTGAAGGCCAGCAGTCCTGCACGAAGTACGGGCCTGATTCTGCCGTCGGTCACCACAGATATAGCGGGAACGCGCCGGCCAAAAAATGCGCTTTACGATGTTGGGGCATATCAGTTCGTTCCCTAAAGGCGGTCATTAGAATGATTGAGACTTTAATGAGCTAATCGAGCCTACGCCAACTTTCAAGCTCGAACGGGCCGATTTCCCATCTCCGGCGCAGGCTCACGATTTGAATGGAATTTACAATGTGGCAGACTTCCTTATCTGCCGCGTCAGTGTTTAATTGGGGGTTTACTTGTTGACTTGTTGCCGCTGGAGCTTTTTAGATGGACAAGTCAAAAAAGCAGGTTTTTCTCGACCTTGCCGATGGGTGCTTAGGAAGTCCGTAATTGTGCCGGCAAGCAAGCAGACGGACCGGCTAAAACCCCGAAGCCAAGCCGGTCACTGTTTGGACGGCAGAATCGCGCGACTAGGAAGGCAAACCGGTACGCGACTCCGGATCAATCACCTATTCGGCTGCAATTGAGAGTGCAGCCACTCTGGACATCAACCCCAAGCAATCGGAGTTCGCGCCGGAGGTGCAGCGGCGAAGCCCCGGCGCGGGTTCAGGGAAGCTCAGCGTCAGATCGTATTAGGAGATGCATCGGCTTGGATTCCTCAGGGTTGGTTTGCAAGATCATTTTTTGGATTTGCTTATCGGCCTCACTGCGTTCGCTTTTGGTAGACACCTAAACACTGGCAACCATGTCGACGGTGACCTGGCTTGCCGGTAACAGCTCGATCACGTCGGTATGCCTGCTGCCATATCGCACTGTTTTGCCGTGCCAATGGGCCGTGTGTAAGTCTCTCTCGTTTCCCATCGCCAAAAGATGCCATCGCACCTTCTCACCTTTTTGCATGACCAAGCCAGTCAAATTGCCGAACACATAACCATTCATGGCGTGAAACAATCCAGGTTCCCGCCCTCCCTGTTCGTCGAAAACCATAAATGAAACGACCAATTCACGATCCACGTCCTTTGGAGTTCCGTCATTCCGAGCCTTCCCGGCTGCGGTAATAATGATCGGTCCCAACATACCCGCGTTCGCTTCGGTCGACTCATCTACGTGGGGGTGGTACCACCATGCGATGGAACTCGGATCTGCAGGTCCCGGGCCGCTCGCCTCATCTGCCTGCCAGTGATAGATGAAATGCCCCCCAGGGGGAACCATGGCCCCGGCGCCCCCGGGAAAGTAATGGGCGCCTTCATCTGCTTTGGTATAGCGGAGACCGTGTGGATGGATGCTATGGGGCTGTTGCGTGCGATTCCAGAAGTGCACAAGAATTGTGTCGCTTATTTCTGCGCGGATGATCGGCCCCAGGACTAGCCATTCCGGCTGTGGTTTTCGCACGGCGAACGTTTCATCGGTATATTCTATGTACCGTATTTTCTTCCACTTCGTGTTCCTCCATTTGGCAGGCACTGATCTGTTGTGAACCAGATCCCTTCCCGAGGGAGCATAGTCCCATATCACGTTCTCAGCTGCGATGTAGTAATGGCGGGCTTTGGCTTCAACATTTGGAGAAAACAGCGCAGCGCAGGCCAACAGCAAGAGTTTGAATAATTGCCCTAGATTCATTAAGGTGGTCCTATTGAAATGCGTCCGACCCTTCGCGCTATGTCGGGTCGGGTGTCAATGCCCCGATTCTGGGCGAATCCTTACTTTTTCCGGCCTCTCCTAGACTTCCTCACAAAATGAGCCGGCGAAAATTGCACTTGCCATTGAGGCAAACGGACGTAGCGTCCAATCAGGTCGCTCCGGCGTTGCAGATATTTGCACAAAGATGAAAGCACCTTACACCGCAAGGTGAGCTTCTGTTTTTAATTGCGTCTTGCAGCCCAAAGCCTTAAATTATTAAGGCTTGAGAGGAGTTCTCTCAGCTTAGTGTTCCCGTACGTGTAACGCTAGGCCAATCCCCCACTACGTACTTGATCGTACCGCAATCAATTGATGTGGATGGCTCATTTTTGACGTTGAGCCAACGCGAAATTTCTCATCGTTTCAGGGAACGACAGCTGTTCGCCTAAGGCAATGAACGCCATAGTTTAAGCAGTGAAAAGCTGATAACGCCAGTCCGCTCGAAATTAAAAACATACAGGCCCGAAACGGGAAGATGTTGTGGGGGACAATCTAAGATGAAGACTACTGACCGAGCTTTTGGCATCCGCTGGTGGTCTGTTGCCAGAGTTCTGCTGGCCACGGTCATGCTGGCCACGGTAGCATTCGCTGCCAATCCAATCCAGATAGAAAACGCGAAGACGGGTACGACCGCTTGGCAGCTCACTAATCCAGCTACCAATCACGAAATAGAAGGCTATGCATCGGCTGTAAGCGTAAACCGTGGCGGGCAAATTAGCTTCTTTGTGAACACAACGGACACATCCTATACCTTGCAGATTTTTCGTTTAGGGTGGTACAGCGGAAGCGGGGGACGCAGTCTGACTCAACCAGTCACTCTGCCCGGAATTCAACAAGCCATTCCCACGCCTGATCCAAATACGGGCTTAATCGAATGCCATTGGACTAATCCTTATACCATCACTGTTCCAAACAGCGCAGATCCCACGGATTGGGCTAGCGGTGTTTACGTCGCCAAGTTAACCGGAACCAGCAGCCAGTTACAGAGCAATATTATTTTTGTCGTTCGCGACGACGCACGTCCATCGAATATCTTGTTTCAATCGAGCGTCAACACCTTCCAGGCATACAACAACTGGGGAGGGAAATCGCTGTACACCTTCAATAGCGACGGCGGAACTGCTGCCGTCAAAGTATCCTTTAATCGACCATACGGCCTCGGTCCAAATGCTCTCTCTTATTCCGGTGTGGGAGCGGGAGAGTTCCTGACGACTTTTGCCCCTGATTCCGAAACCTATGCTGCCGGATGGGAGTATCCGTTCACCCGATTCCTGGAACGCGAAGGTTACGATGTTAGCTATACGACCGATGTCGATGTACACAGTAACGGCGCCGCTCTCCTGCTCCACCGGGCCTTCCTTTCCGTCGGACATAATGAGTACTGGAGCTGGCAACAGCGCGCTAATGTCACCACCGCTCGTGATCAGGGAGTGAGTCTCGGTTTCTTTTCGGCAAACGACATCTACTGGCAAGTGAGGTACGAAGCTAGCCCTGCCGACGGTACGCCCAATCGCACGCTTGTCTCCTACAAGGAACAGGCATTGACCAAAGATCCTGTGTATCTGGCTGGCGATCCCTCACAGTATTACCTCGTAACTACTCAGTGGAGGCTTAGTCCGGTCAATCTTCCCGAAGATGCTCTGATTGGCGTGATGTACATCACGAATCCCGTAAATTCCGATTGGGTCGTCGATAATGGATCGAGTTGGGTGTTTGCCAACACGGGGTTGAGAACCGGTGATCATCTGACGGGCCTACTCGGATATGAAGTGGATGCAATGGCTGGGGGAGCCCCTACAGGTACTGTCAGAATTGGCCATTCCCTTTATGATGCTACGAGCAACGCCTACTCTGACGCAACGGTTTATACAGCCGCAAGCGGAGCAACCGTATTTGCCACTGGGTCGATCCAGTGGGCTTGGGGCTTGGACGACTTTGGTACGCCGACAATTCGTCCTTCCGTGTTGAATGCCTCTGCTCAGCAAATCACGCGCAATGTACTAAATCGGTTCTCGCTGTTTTCATTAACTCTCAATCCATACAGCATTTTGGGCGGCGGAACTGTGCAAGGTGTGGTATATCTTGGAGCGCCAGCTCCATCGGGCGGTACGCTGGTGAACCTGTCGAGCAGCAGTCCATCGGCCGCTACACCAGCTAGCGTACTTGTTCCAGCAGGAGCGACGTCCGCGTCCTTTACCATTACGACCACCGGAGTCTCTTCCCCGACTCAAGCTGGCATTTCAGCCACTTACAATGGATTCACGAAGACTGCGACATTAACTGTGCAGCCTCCGATTTCCGTTCAGGTAACTCCAATTTCTTCGAGTCTCTTTGCCTCTCAATCACAACAATTCAAAGCGTCCGTCATTGGCGTCGCTAGTGATGGAACCAGTAATCCAAATGTCACTTGGTCGTTAAGTCCCCAAGTTGGTACCCTGACAGCGAGTGGTCTTTACACAGCACCAGCCTCTATCGCGACGAATCAAACGGTAACAGTCACCGCAACCAGCGTCGGCGATCCTTCGAAATCTGCGAGCGCGGCTCTTAGCCTACTAACGCCTGGTTCTTTTGTGCCAATCCGTCAATACGCTGGAAGTGTCTCCTATACAGATCCGTACGGACTTGTTTGGAGTCCAGACAGTAATTTCTCTGGCGGATCGACTTACTCGACGACCAGCCCGATCGAGGGCACTAACATGCCGAAGATCTATCAGCAAATACGATACGGCGCTAACTTCTCTTATCAATTCACAGTTCCGAACGGGACATATACTGTCAACCTGAAATTTGCTGAACTTTATTACAATAGTCCGGGGCAACGCATTTTTAATGTAGCAATCAACGGCACTCCAGTGCTGTCCAATTTTGACATTGTGGCCCAAGCTGGAGCGACATTGACCGCCTACGATACCCACTTTTCAGTCAATGTTACAGCCGGGAAGATCACGATCCAGTTCACCGCTGGCTCAGTCGACGTTCCGAGTATTAACGCAATCGAGATCGTGCAACCTCCCCAAGGAGTCGCGGTACAGCTGAGTCCCACGTCTGTGAGTCTCTCTGCGCTACAGTCGCAGCAGTTTTCGGCCAGTGTTTCAGGCACTCCAAACACATCCGTAGTGTGGTCGTTATCTCCCGCTAACGGCACCATATCCAGCAGTGGTCTGTACACTGCGCCATCGTTTATAGCGACGAATCAGGTTGTGAATGTCAAGGCAACCAGTATCATCGATCCATCGAAGTCTTCTACTGCTCAGGTGACCCTATTAGGGCCCTCAGGAGTGTTTCCTGGAGTCCATGTGTACGCCGGATCCAAGCCCTATACTGATTCTTCCGGACAGCTCTGGAGTGCGGATACTGGCTTCACAGGAGGCAATACTTACTCGGCGGCGTCCAATACAATTCAAAACACAACAGCTCCTACCCTTTACCAAACAGTGCGATATGGCAACTTCAGTTACCAGTTTGCTGCTCCCAACGGAACGTGCATTGTAACGCTGAAATTTGCTGAGATTTATTACACTACTGTAGGAAAACGAATATTTAATGTTAATATCAATGGCGCCACGGCTCTTGCGAACTTTGACATCGTCGCCCAGGCTGGCGCAGCATTTACTGCTATCGACAAGGCCTTTGCGGTACCGGTTTCGAACGGAACCATCACCATTCAATTCATTGCTGGTAGTGCGGACGTTCCCAGTATCAACGCAATATCGATCGTCCAGCCTCCTCCGGGCATAACCGTGCAGGTCAGCCCCACTTCCTCGACTCTGTCTGCGTTGCAATCGCAGCAATTCACAGCGGCGGTTTCAGGGACCAGCAACGCGACGGTTTCTTGGTCGATGTCTCCCGCCGTCGGTGCCTTGACCTCAGCCGGCCTTTACACAGCACCGTCTTACATCGCCGCGAATCAAACCGTGACAGTCACAGCGAATAGCGTGGTAGATCCGTCGAAATCCTCCAGCGCCACCGTCAATCTTTTGGCGTCCGGAACGTATCCTGGGATCCATCAATATGCAGGTAGTACGCCCTACACCGATCCCTCGGGGCAGACATGGGCCGCGGACAACGGCTTTTCCGGAGGAAACACGTATTCCACTTCCAGTACGATCAAAAATACGACAGTGCCCGTGCTTTATCAGACGGTGCTATATGGCAGCAACTTCAGCTACCAATTCATAGTCCCGAATGGTACGAGAACTGTTACTTTGAAGTTTGCAGAGGTGTACTATACTTCTCCGGGACAGAGAGTGTTTAACGTGGCCATCAACAATATGACAGTTCTGTCAAACTTTGACATCGTGGCTCAAGCCGGTGGAGCATTAACCGCTGTTGACAAAACGTTTACTGTGCCGGTTTCGAACGGGCAGCTCACTATCCAGTTCACTGCCGGATCTGCAGACGTACCAGTGATCAATGCCATTGCAATCCAATAGACATATTGTTTTACGGGAACAAGCGAGTGAGTCGGGGAGTTGGATCGAACCTCGTAAGCGATGCTGTGTGGATTTTTGCAGATTAGCTCTCCACCACTATCGAAAGATGAACACGCGGAGAGGATTGTAAGGTTGTGCGTTTTTTATCTCAGGCATTGACTCCACTCTTAATACCTTTGTCTCGTGCCTACATTAGGTATTTCCCGTTTCAACTAGGAAAGAGAGCACTGTGGCTGCGATTTATAGCGCCGTTTCTTGCATGGCGTGAGTATGAATACACGGCGAAATCTAGCTTCAACTTGAAGATACATGGCAATTGCGGGGAACTCGTCGAAAGGTACATCTATTATTTCGGGGTCTGGGAGCCGCATATAACGCGCTGCCTGCGCAGCAGGTTGTCAACGGGTGACTTATTTGTGGACGTCGGAGCCAACATTGGATACTTCTCTTTGCTGGCTTCGAGACTCGTTGGCGACACCGGTAGAGTCGTCGCGATTGAGGCGTCACCCAATATTTTTCTAGCTCTCAACGAACACCTCGCCCTCAATCGCATTCGCAATGTTCGAACAGTGAATGTGGCAGTGCTCGATCAACTGGGTACAGTCTCACTCTTCCGCGGTGGACAGGGCAACGTGGGTCAGACCACGACCCGCGCTGCGGCTGGCCGTAACTTTGAGTGCGAGGTGAAGGCTGAACCGCTTGAACAGGTTTTGACTGCCGAGGAAGTGAGCCGCGCCAGAATAATTAAGATTGACGTCGAAGGCGCAGAGTGGGCGGTCGTGGCTGGCATGGGGTCGATCCTCACAAATCGTCGCGAAAATCTGGAGATTATCGTTGAGGTCAGCCCTGAATCTCTCGCGACCTTGGGTAAAACGCCAAATGATTTTTTCTCGCTCTTTGCAGAATACGGCTATCAGCCGTACTTGCTGAAGACAGGCGCAAGTGATTCGAGCTATTTCTCTCATTCCGACGCTCCGAGGCTAGAACGGATTAGAAACGGCATAGACAAACAAGTCGATGTGCTCTTTTCGCGTTTAGATCGTGATTTTCTGACTGGTTAAAGTGGCCAATTCCGCTCAGCCGTCGATACGCAGCAGGCCCTTGATTGTAGAGTGCTCAGACACTCGAGCTATGCCCGCCGTATCCAATGTCAATGTTCTTTTCCTGCATCATGGCGATGCTCATGTGCGCGGGAGCGAGATTGCCCTGATCAATGCAATCGAAGGCTTGCTGAGGCGAGGTGTGATTCCGGTCGTGGTCTGTAATCAGCCAGTCATGGCTGAGGCGCTCTGGAGCAGAACCAAGATTCGAGCTCTCGTGAGGAGCTTACCTAGAGTGATGTGGGACGATCATACTCTGGAATTTAACCCTATAAAGATACTTATCACACTACGAGAGCTGCTAAGGCTGATAAAGACGTCGAAGATTGATGTTATCTATTGCAATGGAGGCAGAGGGGCGCAAATTGCATATTATGCCTCAAGATTTGCAGGAGTGCCGGTGATTGCTCATGTTCATTGTGCGTACACCAAGCGTTACATATTGCTATACAGACTTACTAAAGTAGACAGATTAGTTTTTGTCAGTAGAGACACAGAAATCCGACTGATCTCGCAGTCGAAGCCAAGACACGCAAGCAGTGTAGTCTACAATGGTATTGACACTGCAGTTTTTTGCCCTTCCCCGACGCGGCGGATTGATTTTCGCAGAGCGCTAGGCATACCTGCTGAGGCACCGGTTGTCGGGCAGGTGAGTTCTATGACGTTCGCAAAAGGCGTTGATGTGTTATTACGGGCTTTTAAGCTGGTATCTGAGTCTCATCCGGACAGTCATCTTGTTTTGATAGGAGATGGTCGGGATTTCGACAGGTTACAGATGCTGTGTGTGGATTTGGGCCTGAGCGGGCGTGCTCATTTCCTGAGGGAGCGCAGAAAGCCATGGTTGTATTACCAACACTTATTTGACATCAATGTCTTAGCTTCTCGTCAGGACGCTCTGGGGCTGACATTGATCGAGGGTGCCTCATGTGGGCTTCCCGGCGTCGCTTCCAATGTCGGGGGAATGCCCGAAGTTGTGCGAGAGGGTATTTCAGGGTTGCTGTTTACCAATGAGGATCATGCCAGTTTGGCGAGTAAGCTCCGTCTGCTCATGGAGCAGCCGGACTTAAGGCGAGAGTTAGGAAGCAAGGCCAGGCGGATGGTGGAGGAAGAGTTCTCCTTGGAATCTTATTCATCGCGTCTGGAAGCTATCATCAAAGAGCTCCATTCAAGCCGCACGAGAGCTGAAGGCAGAAATAGATAGTTGTTCGCGTGGGCAACCATGCATTGCCATGCCCAAGAAACTTGATAAAAAGTGAACATTAGGGTCCTGCAATTGATTAGCAGCGCCGGGCATTACGGCGCCGAGGAAATGGTGCTGACCCTTTCGAAGGTTTTGCCTTCTCAGGGCGCCGAGTGTATCGTCGCCGCCTTTGACAATGTTCATCGCCCAAATACAGCTCTTCTTGAACAAGCCCGATCGCGCGGGATTACAGCGGAAGCTGTGGCATGTCGCGGGCGAGTCGATACGCAGACAGTCGTCAGAATTAGGGAAATGATGCGCCGCTACGGCGTAGACGTCCTCCACATGCACGGCTACAAGGCCGATGTATATGGATTACTGGCGGGTTCCGGTTGCGCGACTGTTTCTACGTGTCATAACTGGATCACGAACCACCTTCCAGAGCGCGCCTACGCGAGGATTGATCGCCTGGTCCTTCGTTTCTGCAAGGCGGTCGTTGCCGTATCCCAGAGGGTTGCGATGATTTTAGAGAAGTCCGGTGTAAAGCCCGACAAAATCCATCTGGTAAGCAATGGTATTGACGTTTCATCTTATGAGGCTGCCATTCCTACCGCGCAGCTACCGCCACGTACGAATGATCGCTGCATCATCGGTGTGGTAGGACGACTGTCCCCAGAAAAAGGGATCGAATATCTTTTGCGGGCCGCCGCTGAGGTCCTTCACCACGCTCCGAAAACATTGTTTGTAGTGGTCGGGGCCGGGCCGCAGGCTGAATCTCTGCAAGCATTAAGCAAGAAACTCAACATTCAGAACAACGTCATCTTCACAGGCAGCTTGAGAGAAATGCCCGGCGTTTATGCCGCACTCGATATTCTCGTTATGCCATCTTTGACTGAAGGCTTGCCCATGACACTCCTGGAGGCGCTTGCATCGAGCAGGCCCGTGATTGCAAGCTGTGTGGGAGATATTCCGTCAGTGATTCAGGACGCGCACACCGGGCTTCTCGTCCAACCGCAAGATGTGCACGGCTTGACGACCGCAATTATGCGCCTGCTCGATGATCCTCAAATACGTTCACGCATCGGGAGGCAGGGAAGGATTCTGGTAGAAGAAAGATTCTCGGCAAGCTCAATGGCACGCCGGTATGCAGATATTTACCTGCAACTTACTGAATTGAACAATTGAACACGAGCTCGGACCTAGGCCACTTCGGGCTCGCGGCCCTGCAATAACAAGTAGGATACAGAGTGGGAATCGTCGAACAACTTCGTGCTGACCTCCAGTGGTACAAGCAGGAATATCAGTGCGGTGCACCAGGGGTGCTCTGTGATTGCTATTTTTGGGCCTGCGCGAACTACAGAATCGGGCACTGGGCACGAAAAGTACGGATACCCCTGCTAGGCACAATCGCGCGCTGCTCGTATCGTGTGCTGAATGTCTTTGTTACCGCAATTAGCGGCACTGAGATATTGCCAGGAGCGATTATTGGTCAGCGCCTGTCATTGCATTTTAGTCGAGGCGTGCTGGTAGCCAACGAATCACGCATCGGTGACGACTGCGTACTCAGCAATGGGGTTTGCATCGTGAATCGCGGAAACTTTCGCGGTGAAGGCGGCCCTATCGTTGGCAACCACGTGCGATTTGGGGTAGGAGCAAAGGTTCTCGGAGCGGTTCACATCGGCGATTACGTTTTGGTGGGCGCGAACGCAGTTGTATTGCAAGACGTTCCCTCTCATCACATCGCAGTCGGCATTCCCGCCGTATGTAAACCGCGGGCACTGGAAAACTACCCGCACTCGACTGTCCGGCGGTCGAGCGACGTTCCCACCTCCAGAAAATAAAAACGCGCACCCAGAAGCGGTGGCTGGATAAGACTTACGCGGCGGAATTGTTGATGAGGAATGAGGATTCCTCATAGAGCACGCAGACTCGTGCGCAGCTCAACTTGGCAATGAAAATAGCCCATCCAAAATATCGTTATGGAGATCCTGGGAACTTCAAACTGCTCCCGCAGCCTTTTTCCACTCGGCGTGTTTCGGTCATACTGAGAGAACGATTGCTTTTTCTGCGCAATCGGACAGATTTGCGAAAGGAAGAAATGATAATCCGACGGCGTGTGATGCAATATTTTTCAAAAGAGTAGCAAGAAGTTGCAGATTGACTAAAAAAGGACTAGACCACCAATCCAAACGGTAGCACAATGGCGTCCTTTTGGAGTGTCACAGTGAAACCTCTCGCTTGCATCCGTGGCGCTCTCTTACTCATAATCGTGTGCCTTGCCGGATCGGCTAATGCCGACATGATTAGCGAGAGTGCAACAGGTTCGATCATCGGAAATGCTTCGCTGCCTGGGTCATCAGCTTTCTGGTATCACACTTTACCGGATTCCAGCGTGCCTGCAGGACCAACCTCATTTTCGTTCCCTACTGACATTTATCAGCCGCGTAACGAGGGTTTTCTTGCGCCACTCGCGATTCCTGCCGGAATGACAATTTCACGTGTGACACTGAGCGTGTCATATCAGCTTGACTATCAACACCCGTTAACACGTCTGGGAATTGACCGAGGCGATATCATTCCTATGCCCGTGGATCGCAACAATCCGTTCTATCGCTTCCCGACAGCGGCCGGAACGTTTGATATGAATGTGACCTCATTCTGCCTGACCTTTCCCGCTAGTTTCGCCCTCTGCCCCAACCAGCCCGGCATCTTCGACCTCACCGGGACAGATCTAACGCTGTTTGAACGGTATGGCGCCGACTTCTTTTTCAACGTAGACGCGAGGCAATACGTCCACATTGTGGATCCCGGCTTCAACGTGAGTGTTGGCATCAATCCCACCGATGCCTATGGCTCCGTGCCTTATGTTCTGAATCTGGATGTCGCCTACGTCCCCGAGATACCGACAATTCTTCTCTTCTGCACCGGCTTAGCCACAACAGTTGCGGTTGCGAAGCACAGGCTGATGATGTGAGTCTTATGCAGGATTTACCTGATCGCGCCGTACGTGTCGGGGCGACTGCACGGAGGTTGGGGCGTGGTTCTCGGAACGTGTCTCTCTTTGAGTGGGCCAGGTCCCAGCTCTGCTTTTACCCATGTATAGCTCAAATCAATCTGGTATTGGCCCTTCAGCTTCTCGTAAAAGTGGCTTACGTTCAGATCGAAATACCTCTGTCGATACAGTCCCAGAACCGTCTCTACGGTCGCCAGCGGAACTCGTTTTGGAGAAGGCTTGCCTCGACGTCGATCAAAATAGCCCGTCATAGCCAAACTCCTCGTAACGTTCCCGAATGCGGCGCCAATGCCGATCTGTAACACGCAAAATCTCGGCGGCCTGAAACCACGTGGTCTTCCGCGCCATTGCCCGCAACAGCAGTTCTTCATCGTCCGCTCCGCCGGAAAAGCGGACATATCACGTGCTACATTGGACCTCACATTAACTGCTACCAAGAGTGTCAGAAATTGGTCGTCCGCGAAGCCACGAATCAAGTCTGGCTTTGGCCCTTACAGGGCTCCGGCCCAAAACCCTACATTCGAAAGACTCGGCCGCCGGATCAGGCCCGCTCAGGTTTGGCGAACGATTGATTCATTCTTGCTTCGCAGCCAGGGAAACCGTACACCGAGAATCGATCTGATCTCCATCAAAAAAACTAATCCGATCGACAAACCAAAAACTGGCAGTACCGCAGCGATCTGAAGGAAAAACAGGACTAGATTATGCGCCTGCCAATGCCTTTCCGTGAAGTAGCATGCTAGGGCGTATGGTATGCTCGCCGCTGTCACGCGTCCCCAACCTTGCCCAATGTAAACGCCTACTGGAATCTGAATAATCCGTGAGATATAGATTGGCCAAATCATCAGATTGCCTACCAACGCAGAGATGGTTGTTCCCCAAGCAACTCCGTAAGGCCCCATCCGCTTCACCAAAAGAATGCTAAGCCCGAGATTGACTAGGGCTTCGCACATGGCCCAAATGGCTACCGGCTTATGCCGTTCCATTCCGTAGGCGATCGCTCCAGCGGTCGTATTCGCAATTGCCATTACCTGACTGATAATCAAAATCCGCATAACTGTTGTCGAGACCGCTACATATTCTGGCCCCATCCACAATCGAATAAACGTCCCCCCCCGGAAGAACAAGGCGATGCTCACCGACAATGATATGCAAAGCGTTGCACGCGTTCCGTGGATCAGCAAACGCCGTAGCTGATCCAATCTGCCCGCGGCTTCAAAATTGCTCGCTATAGGAGTAAAAGTCGTCGATGCTGCCCAAACAATTTGCCGAGCATACTCCACCAACGAACCTCCAATGGAGTAGAGAGCCACGGCCGCCGTGCCAACAAAGGCTCCGACTACAACGTTGTCGGTGTAAAGTATGATTTGCGCAGAGATGGTGAGTAGAAAAGCGTAAGCGCTGTAACCGAATAATTTTCGGGCGGCGTCGCGATCGTAAGAGTAGATAGTAGCTCGCAATGGCGGGTAGGCATAAAAAGCTCCGGCCAGCAAAAACACGTTCCCCAGGCTGGCTGCCAGAAGATCCCAGAGAGCAAGGGCGAGCAGTCCATGGCCCTTGCTTAGCAGCACAAAAAGACCAATGGCGCGGAAGATGGTCTGCGTCATGGTTGTAGAACTTGTCACATCAAACCGGCTCAAAGCGGACAATACCGCACCGAAGACTCCAAAGACCAATGTCAAGGCGGCATTAAGCGTGGTAATGAGGACTACAGCTTGGGCCATCTTACCGAGATCGGAGGGTAAGGAAAATAAGTGCGGGAATACAGAAGCAACTAGGCAGCCGATGAGGAGCATGCCGGCGCCGATTCCCCCACGAATCCACAGCGCAGTTGAGATCGTTGCCAGCGCCTCTTGATGATTGCCTTGAGTCGCTCCCTTAGAGACGAAACGAATGATTGCTCCCCGCAATCCGAAATCGAGCAAATTCAGATATGAGATCAGAGAGACTACAAGGATCCACACACCATAGACCACTTTTCCGAGATGGTGGACGATAAACGGCGTCAAGAAAAACGGGACGAGCATTCCAACTGTCATGCTCGTCCAGTTAAGAATCACGTTCCTGGCGAATTGAATCTTCTTTGACATTCTCTAGTTCGAATGGCCGCGAAAAACAGCCGGATGACGCTAACGTTGGCCCCGTCACGCCTCCGTGGCATGATCTTCTACGGGCAGCATGCACAGAACCAATAGTATGAATGCGCCCAGCAAATTGTTATCGTTCGGCAATGCCGTTCCGAGGGGTGCGATGCCGCGATCCGCGTGGGCCAGTTGTCGGTTGCCTGCAACGTAGTCTATAACGGAATGCACCCCAACTGAAAAATGAGAGCTTTTCTCAAGGCACTCCGAAAGCGCTCTAGACCACCATGGTCCGCTGATCACAAATCATGAAGCGTTTCAGTTTTCGAAAATGGTTTGAGGGAATGTAAAACTCGATGGTCCCAGAGCTGAATGTCCTCGTTCTTACCGACTCCTATCTTCCGCACGCTGGGGGATCGCGGGTTTACTATCATAATCTGTATAAATACTTTCCATCTGCTGAAGTTACAGTTATGACAAAGGAGGTTCCGGGATGGTCTGATTTTGATAAAGCACAAGCCTATAATATTATCCGCAAGAGTAAGCCGCTGAAATCTTGGAATCTGAGTGAGCTTCCCAAGGGAGTATTCCCACTCTCTTCAGCAATGCACTTTTGTCTTACTCGCAAAGTCTCCATCATCCACGCCGGCGACCTGTATCCTCCAGGATTGATCGCAGTCTTATTGAGATACCTACTTAGAATTCCATTTGTAGCCTTTTCTCATGGCGAAGATATCACGCTCACTGAAGAGTATCGCTACCAATCCAAAGTCCGCAACTACATTTACCGCACCGCTGATGCTGTCATTGCAAATTCGGAATTCTCTAGGCAGGGCTTGTTGCGAAATGGGATTCCCGATTCGAGAATTCATAAAATTACACCGGCGGTCGACAGCGACCGCTTTCGCCCCCAGAGCCCTCGACCTGATTTGGTTCGACGATTCCAACTAGCAGGAAGATTCACCATACTCACCGTGGCTCGACTAGTGCCCCGTAAAGGGCACGATAAGGTGCTGGAGGCTCTTGCTCAACTAGCTCGGGAAGTTGGTGAGCTAAAGTATTTAATCGTAGGCCGAGGACCGGAGCAACAAAGATTACAATCGAAAGCAAGCGAACTGGGCCTCTCGCACTTGGTTGAGTTTGTGGGATATGTACCCGAGGAGGAGCTTCCGGATTATTACAACCTATGCGACGTAATGGTAATGCCTAATCAGGAAGAACGTGGCGACCTTGAAGGCTTCGGAATGGTCTTTCTGGAAGCGAATGCATGCGGGAAACCAGTCATAGCGAGCCGATCTGGAGGAGCCAGCGAGGCAGTCGAAGATTGCGTTACTGGAATCCTAATTGAGAATCCTAAGGATTCTCACGAGTTGTATTCAGCATTAAAGCGCTTTCAACAAACTCCAGAACTGAGGAAGTCTATGGGGACAGCAGGAATGCAGCGCGCTCGCTCGGATTTCTCATGGCAACAGAGAGCAGAGCAGTTGCGGGAAATCAGTCTCAATATCATTCGAAAGCGCTGATCAACCTGTGCGTGATCCACCGATAAATAAAACTTCTGAGTTCAGGGCTGAGAATGTATACCTTTGGAGCCTTCATCTGCCCACCAACGCCAAAGCAAATGGTACAGCCGGTCTCCAAAAGCGCGACGCACGCCAGTCTTGAGCAGATGGCGGGCAGTATAGCTCAAAGAAATGAAGCTACTCCGATTGGGTAATCGCTTGAGATTATTTATCCCAAAGCCTGCGCCAACATTGATTCGACCAATCAATTGCACATTTGGCAATGTCTGCATCAAGAAGGGGTCAGAAGTGAATACTCGGGAGAACCCGACTCTGCCGCATTCCTTGACGACACGTCGATCCCAACGGCCACCAGGCATTGATATTGCATTCACAGGCCTACCGAGTCGCTGCTCAAGTTCCGTTTTTGCAATTTGCAATTCTGTTCTGAGTTCATCGTCATCGCATGATGTCAGGAATCGGTGCGAAAGACCATGTGCCTGAATTTCGTGGCCAGTGTTTGCGATTTCCTGTACTTGCGACCACGACATGAAGTCGGCCCTGTTTCCAATCCATCCAACTGTGACGAAAAACACGCCCTTCATCCGATGTTTTTCAAGCACTGGGAATGCCTGCTCAAAATGGGTGCTGTGCCCATCGTCAAACGTAAGCCTTACTTGGCGCGAGCCTGGCTGCAAATCAGAATTCAGCTCAGTAATGACCCGAAGATGCTCGCCGAACTCCTTGACGCTGATGCTGTAGCGGTACTGGTCAGGATCGGCATATATCTCATGGTAAATCAAATACAGATCCCGACAAGCAGCATCCCTACGATCAACCGATTGTGCACCGGATTGCATATTCTTTTGCTCTCAGCTCATCAGATTTTATCAGCTGCAGCGTGAGAGGTCTCTGGAAGCAGGTATGCCGTGCAGGATCGCCGGACATCCCATCACTTGGACTCAGAACTAAAGCCCGAGTCTATAGACTCAGCACTTGAAGGCCGAAGTGATGAGGATCCGAGCGTGTACAGCGCGAATTAGTGCTGATAAGCACCAATATCGTAGGGGGCATTTGAAGGACGAGGTCGGCCTTCAATATCTGTCGTAATCGAAGGAATGGCAATACCGGCGCCGATGGCTGGACTGCCGCTACCGAGGTGAAAATCGATTGTATCGATATTCGTTTCAGAAGCTAAGAGCGGATCCTGAGAACAGACCTCCCCGACAGCGCCTATTCCTGGACAAACTTCATTCGTGTGAAAGAGAAGATTGTTTCTGAAAGTGCTTCCCGTATTTGTTAGAAAATTACTTGTTCCGCCTAATTGAAAAACTGCGGTGATGAATGTATGGCCACCGCTCAGGTCTGAGAAGCCGAAGAATAGGTTGTTGTCGACATTGACTTGAGTATTCGTTCCACAAGTAAATCCGCCGGGGCAAATTAAGTCGAGCGCGATGTTGAATTCAGCGGAGAAGCTGTTGTTTTGGATGATCGCTGGTTTGCCGTCGGCCACTTCCATCGGAACGGCGTCCCCGGCGGCACGACAGAAATCAGTCAGGCCCTGATTATAAGTGCTTGGGTTCGGGGGAAATGAAGTCTTTAACCGAAAGCAACTACCTACCGCCACATTGTTAACCAAAATAGTTCCGTTCGATGGACCCAGTTTGAATTGATTACCCATATTTCCGTAGGCCATGGAGTTGGTGACGGAAATGGTTGCTGGTGCCACTTCACCAACATGCAAGAGATCCAAGCCGTCCTGCGTGTTGTATCGAAAAATGGAATGATCGACGAGGAAGATCCCACCGGTGTCCGGCGTTCCTACTCCATCGCCATAACCTGCATCATTGTCATCAAAGCAATGGTCGTAACCGGCTGGATTGGTTGGTGGATACATCTCCGAGCAGCCGTTCCATTCCACGGTGACATACAACATCGTCAATGTGCCTGTGGATTTAGTGCCAAGGCCATCATCAAAATCCCATCCAGCAGCGGTATTGCCTCGGATGTTGACGCGCGTTGCTTGAATATTGCCACCAAATGGGCCGATGATTCCTCGCCCAGCAAACCCGTGGATATCGAGATCCTGGAGCAGAATGTTAGAGGTGTTTGCAGCCGTGACAATCCCATTCAGAGCGTAATTATCCAACGGGAAATTGTTCCTGCAAATGTTTGAAGTGCCCATACGCCCACAGGAAGAGTGATCAGTAAGATTCAAACACTGAACATTCACATACGAGGAACCCTGAAGATTGATGACCCTATCGACTGCGAACGTGCCAAAAAGCTCTGGCTTCGATGTGCAGCTAGAAAAGCTCTCTCCGAGGATCTGTGTAGGTGCCGATGCAGTTCCGGAGGGCACCGGAGGCATATAGCAATTGTAGGGATTGCCGGTGCAACCGGCCCAACCATTGGCGGCGTTCGGTCCCTTGTACCCCATTGGATAAGAACCATTTTTAATGATTACGATGTCGCCGCCCGCTATTACCCAAGAAAATGTTGAAGTGCTGCTGTCATCCGTAAACAAGTAATATGGATTGCTGAAGGCGCAGGGCTGATTGCTGCCGCTGCCCGGATAAGCGGCATCGGCTCTACCTGTGCATTGCGCGCGAGTGCCCCCGTCAGGACGCAAGTACCAGGCGGACTGTCCGACAGCAGCTACAAGAAGCGTGAGTTGCGCGCTTGCGCTTTGGTTCGCAGTGTCGGTCACCGAAACAGTAACCGTAAAACTTCCTGACACGGTGGGTATCCCTGAGATCAAGCCGGTCGAGGTTGTCAAAATCACCCCGCTAGGCAGAGCTCCGTTAATGATGCTCCACGTATAAGGACTCGTTCCACCTGTGGCTCCAAGCGTTGCACTATACGTTGCTCCAATGCTGCCCGCTCCCAGTCCGCTAGTTGTCACCGTGAGGCCAGAACTCGCGGAACTCACGGAACTCACGCGTATTGTTAAATTCGCTGAAGCAGTATAAAGACGGGCATCTTTTACCTGTACCGTGAATGGAAAATTACCCGCTGCTACGGGCGTTCCCGAGATCAGACCAGTAGTGCTATCGAGAGCCAGCCCACTAGGCAAGGCTCCTGCAGTGATCGTAAAAGCGTATGGTTGCTGGCCTCCAGATGCCGACAAACTGGCAGTGTACGGCAGTTCAACTGTTCCACTGGACGGAGATGCGTTAAGGATTTGCAGCGTAGCCGAGTGATTGAGGCTGGTCGCGGTCGCCACACCTGCAGTGCCGCAGCCCAGCAGCAGAGGAATAGCACAAAGAATCAGGATGAAGCAAATCTGCCAAATACTAAAGCCTCGAAGATGTGTTTGTTTTATCACTGATTATCCATTCGCTCTCGAAAATAGACTTACACGACAAGCGCAAAAGCTCACTAAGCACCGTATTTTGAGATCGCTCCCGAATCAAGGGAAATGAGAACCCCGTCAGTACGAAAGACAAGAGCAGAGCCTTGTACTTGTGTTTAGGCTTTTACCAATTCTAGGAGCTTTGCGTCTGAATTACTTGATGACACCCGAATACTGTCTAGATTTCCTTGCAGTAAAGAAGTGCCGTAAGTTCAACGTGACATTGCGAGTCGATACCTTCATCCCGATAATTAAAACCAAAGTCCTCGCAATGGAATGGCCAACCGTGAACCGGCTGGAACAAAAGAGGATGCGTGAAACGGGAGACTTATTTAATGGAGTTTTTCCTGCTTGGTCAAAGTAATTTTTTTCTAGGCAAAAGGCCCTAGACTCGGGTGTTCAGCCGTCTCAATGACAATTCTAATCGACTTTTTCGGACAAGGTCCGCGCAGTCCGCGGTATGTGAGACCTCGCCGAGTTCCACTGTTCTCGCGGCTTCGAACTGCATTCGTATTTTCCTAGGGGCCTTGCAAAGTTTTAGTCGAGGGCGAGTAGGACCGCATCTTAAATCTTGTAAAGTAAAGCGTGGTAAGTGATGTTTAGCTCCTTGCAGGTTTGCGTTAGGTTCCAATTGTGGTTTTCCAGACTTTTAGGATCACCTGCGGCTGAACGTCACAAACTGCCTGATTCGAATGCTTTTCAATTGAGATCTGCCCGTCCCAGTCGAGATCCGCATCAAAGCTGAACCGCCGAACACTGCCCTTCTGATCGGAGCTTTGAGACAAAAACATGTTCAAACGCATCTTGGGTTCCAAAAACTACGTGGGGTTTGATGAGATTCTCGAGTTCGATCTCGGACGAGGAATGCGCTGCAGCATATAAGCGTGTCCGATGGCAAGATTTTCGTGTCGTGGTTAAATCTCTCGTTGTATTTTTCAATGAATTATTGAAGCATAATCGGAATGTCCTCGCCATGCTTGCGAAGCGGCAGGCACAAATTCACCACATTGATTCGATAGAATACAAGTCCTTGCGAAATCGCGAAAGCCGATTGCCGATGACCTGTCATCCTTCTATGCAGGCCCAAACGACATTCACACGGTCGGCCGGAACGCGCGCAAGACGCGTCCAGCAAAATTTCTAGTGTTCCTGATCAAGGATAAAGATGCTCCGATCTCAATTCCAGTGGAGTAATTCCGGTTCTAGCATCGAACGGCTCACGTTAGCTGTGCTTTCCTGATGCAACGGCCGGAGCAAGTCGCGGGATTCTCGCGGCTACAGAATGATTGACATAGTCCGAAGGAGTGATTCTTATGCCTCAGTTTAGATCAACCAATAAAAACGACGGCGCGCCGAGTCTGCTGGCCTTCAGTTCTATATTCCTGCGTCTTGCACTTGGTTTCTCTTTTTTGTCTGCCGTTGCGGATCGCTTTGGATTCTGGGGATCCTTTGGCAAGCCCCATGTGGCATGAGGAACTTTCGCTAGATTCGTTGCATACACAGGACGACTCAAATTGGTTCTTGCCGAAAGTGACGATTCCGGCTGTGGCCATTCTCGCGACCTGCACCGAAACTCTTCTTGGCATTCTCCTACTGTTGGGATGGCAGACGCGCACCGCCGCCCTCTTAAGCGCAGTTTTGCTTCTGCTATTTGCAGGCACGATGGCGGCCGCCCTGGGGATCAAGGCGCCTCTGGACTTCTCAGTGTTCTCCGCGAGTGGCGGAGCCTTTCTACTGGCCAGTTGCGCAGAATATTCATTCAGCATCGATCGCCTGCAACGAGATTCGCCTGGACAGGCCTAGGCACTCTTGCATATGTCGGCATCCGGATCTGATCCCAGTCGTCAATTCGCAGAGCGCGCCTTGCCGATTTCGCGGACCGGAGGCGTCCCGAACAGCCTGCTGTATTCGCGACTCAATTGGGAAGAACTCTCGTAGCGCAACGCGCCGACTGACGGTTCCAACATCGAGCCTCTCGTTGCGCAGGACCGGGAGTGCGCAACCATGATGGCCCTTGAGGGTGGCAGTTTTGGATTCCAGATCGGTGGACAAGCCAGGGATTTCGTCCTGCTTGTAACGAATGGGGGTGGTGTTCGTGGAATCCTGGCCGGCAATTCAAGTTGGGAGGAGATGCTTCTGTTGCCGCAGGACCAGTAGGAGGATCGACCCCGTACGGAATCCAGGATTGATGACAGTCTGGCTACTGATCGGCGAAGTTCGAGGGTCGACGGTTCGACTGAAAGCGCAGGCCGATGTCTTAGCGTAGTACCAACCTCTCAGAAAGTCGCAAGGGAAAAGATGCCCCTACATCCAAGGCCGGCTCGGTGAGCCTGCCCAGTAGAAAACCGAAATTCCGATTTGGTTGGCCGTCTACCGCTCTTCCACGAGTGGCAAAAACCGGGTCGCACTTTAGCGTAGACCTCGAAGCGGCCTGTAGGGGCGCTTTCCTAAACGACACAGGGCACCGTGATCTACTCACCCACGCAGGATTTCACAAATGAGCACCCACCACATTCCCAGAAGAAACTGGATATGTGTGACAGGCCGAAAGCCCAATGCACTTGACGCGCGAGTAGAAGAAGGGCGTGACAGGCCTTCCTAAAATGCAACATGCTCCCGGCGATTTCCCTGCTCTGAGGAAATTGCGGTTCGAAGTCTTATTCCGAATCCGGTGATCAATTGCGGGCCGTGAGAAGAGCCAGCCGCGCCTTAGCATCCTCCCGATCAGGGGAGGCACTCTGTAACGCAAGCATTTTTCGAAAAGTATCAATTGCCTTGTACCGTTGGCCCAGGTCGCTGTAAACCAAACCCATGTGATAGAGAATGTCGGGATTGGCGGGACCAAGGGCTGAGGCGCGGGTCAGTGTCCGGAGCGCCCTCTGAGAATCGCCACGTGCACGATAAACCCAGCCGAGCGTGTCGTAAAAAGTTCCCTCCTTAGGATTGAGCGCGATCGCTTTGTTAGCGCAGAACTCAGCTTCAGAAAGCTGAGACTTCTTATTGGCCAATAGAAAAGCTAAGTTATTGTTTGCGCCTGCAGAATCAGGATCTAATTTCAAAGCCGTACGATAGGCCTGCTCGGCTTCGAGGTCTTGGTGAAGCTGTTGGCGCACGATTCCGAGATCCACATACAGAGCGGCAGAATGGGGAATAACTGCCAAAGCATTTTGAAAATCGGCTAATGCCTTCTCGTTTTGCGAAAGGCCCAAAAATATCTCGCCACGGACAATCCGAGCGGGAGCAAGGTTTGGCTGCAGCGCAAGTGCCTTATCGAAAGCCGCAAGACTTTCCTTGAGATGGCCGGTACGGTAAAGAAAGTCGCCAAGATGCTGCCATACGAGAGCGTTCGAGGAATCCAGTTGCGCTGCCTCTTCCAGCTCCGATCGAGCGGCGTCAAACTGCTTGCTTTCGCTCAAGGCGTTCGCGAGCATCATGTGAGCGCGAATGTTTTTGGGATTGATGGCGAGAGCGCGCCGATAGCATTGAGTTGCTCGCGGCACGTCGTGCAAAGCCGTAAGATTGAGGTCGCCGAGCTCCAATAACGATTGGATGCGCTGGGGATTGGCTTTCAGCGAAGCGTTGTAAGCTACCACCGCCTCGGGAAAGCGCTTCTCAAAAAAAAGAAAATGAGCCCAGTCACCCTGTACCTCGGCATCATTGGGCGCGATTTCCAGGGCCTTGCGTATATAGTCCTTGGCTGCCGCGCTGCTTCCTTCCTGCATTGAAACTTTGAACATCCCGAGGAGAGCTCCAACGTGCTCGGGATAAAGTTCCAACACATGTCGAAATGCTCGTTTGGCCTGCTGAACGTTGTTGTCTTCAATGGCGGAAGCTCCACTACTGGCAGCTTCATCGGCGGCAGAGAGTTTCCCTTTTACTGCGGAGATCGTATCTCCCACACACACTTGATGGCAGATAAATACAAAACAAATCAGACAAAGTACTAAGCGACCATTTAGAAATTGCATGATTTGTGACTCCGTCGAAGTTAGCCTGAACTCCGAGGCAGGGTCGATCGCGGGCTAGAAGTCAGGATCGAACCATTATCTTGTCCCTTTCGAAGCGGGCAAAGGGATACTTCAAGGTAAGAAAGGATACGCAATTGCGTACCCTTTCTTACGCAAGCGCGGCAACGAAGTGATCGTGCGACCTTCGCGACAATCAACCGCGCATTTTGAGACGACGCCAAGCCGCAGCACCCAATCCGCTGGCAATCAGCACAATGGTCGAAGGCTCTGGAACAGGCTCTCCTGTGCCCTGGCTTATTTCTCCAAAGACCGACAATCCAAATAGAGCATTTGTACCGGCATTGAAGAAGTTCTGCACCGCTCCCGTAGCAATATTTACTTCCCAGATGTTGGAGCTATTGAAATCTCCCGTCCAGAACGAAGTTCCATTCGGATCCAGGTTCAGCGAGAACAAGCCCCCGGAATTGCCGTTTGCTCCGGAGAGATATGTTTGCAGAATGGTGCCGCTAACGGCGCTGACCCGATAATCTGCACCGCTATCTGCCACCAGAATGGTTCCATCGCCGAGGGCACGAAGAGCATAGGCAGAGCTGCCGGGAAGAGCGCTGGTCACATTCGGATTTTGCGTGTTAGTTGTGGAATTGAAGCTCAGGATGTCGCTGCCTTCAGAGGTGTAAAGCAGGGTAGACTGATCAGCCTGAAGATCGATCCAGTCGGTCCCTCTTCTTTCCGTCGACACAGTCACAGTGCCGATCAAAACTCCAGCAGCAGTGTAGTGCTTGATTTGATTGGTACTGGCGTTTCCCACATAAAAGGTGCCATCTTTGGCAAAGGAAATGGATTCTGGACTCCCGCCTGGAACAACAAAGTTCGCACTAACCAAAACTCCGTTATTGTCGAACTTCGAAATGGAACCGCTGCTGAAGTTGGTTACGTAAAGGTTGCCGCTGGAATCGAACGCAGAACCGGTGGTGAATCCACCAAGACCTGTGTTCAGAGTCTGTACGAGAACACCTGTTGGCGTGAACTCCTTCACTTGTCCGTTGCCCACAGACGCGAATACATCTCCTACTGTGTAGGTAGCGGCAGACACTATGGCCGGCGTGAGGAGCAGAACGAGGAGAAGGGACGGTATTCGAAGTGCCCTTGCGTTGCTGAACATAAAAACCTCCAGAGGAAACTTTTGAGACACGAATCCAACTGGGCCGAAGGACAAGAACCGACGATATCCTTGCAGGTTTCTTGCCAGTTGCAGGCTCTTCTGTTACCAGTCACATACTTGGTGGAAATCTTAGATTGCCATGGAAATCCCATTCCTCAAGGTGCAAAACTATGCAACAATGCGCGACCGCAAAGTGCCGCGATGGTACACAGAGTTCAGCGAGCACCGCAGTGGAACTGGTTCTCATCACTGCAGAGTAAGTAGCTGGATGGTGCACTGAGCGACACGCTGAGTCGAAACTTCAGACCAGCCCAACGGTCTCGGTTTTAATGCTGTTGTGATCGCTGAACTTGTGATCACGGCTTCGCTGCGGAACGGTCTTTCATCGCCCGTCTCAACATCAACAGTCAAATGAGGTGAACTAACCTCCTAGAGTTCTCCGAGATGCAGCACTCATTTATCTGCTGGTTCCATACGGAACCAGCAATCTTGGATGGTTCCTTCGCTACTAATGTGAAAGCTGCTGCTAGAGAGACGCTTTGCGTCGATAGTCGAGCCGCTCTCCGGTTCTGCCGGAGCTTTTTCGTGGCGGGGCCATTTCCCAACCACTTCCTAACTTGCTTCACATGGTCCTGCCTTGTGATCCGCCATGCGCTTCAAGGCCGCGCAGGGTGCGAATTTGCTCCTTATCCGACTTCAACACAAGACGGAGGTCCGGAAACCACATGGATCTGCTAAATCCGGAAAACAGCAAACGCCGGCAATTTCGCTGGTCACAATCCGCCCGGGAGCTTGTCCGAGCAAATATGAAGGCACGCGGAAGCGAGTTGAGCGCCTTGGTTACCAACATTGCGCAAGAATCCGGAAATCCCAGATGGGCCTGCTGGCGATTTGTAAGAAGCATGGGAGTTCGATCAAAACGCCAGCAACGACCTTGGACTAATCTTGATCAGCAGCGGCTAAGGAGGAGCGACCGGATTTTGTCTACCACTTCGCATTTCCTGCAGCCACGCCGAACTTCTCCCGGTTCGTGAAAGCAAGAAAGAACGCAGCTCTTACCGCGAACAGGTGCTTGCTCACAAAAAAGGCGAGACGGCTACACTTCAGGCAGCATCTTCGTGCTTTTCGAATTCGCAAGTCCGCTCAGGGAGTCCGAAGAATTGCCGCTCCGAGGGGAACATCTCACGACCCAATGCGAGCCGGAACTTCTCCTCAAAATCAGGACTCACCCAAGGCTTTTCATTTGCCTGATATACCACGTCGACCCTCGCCATAAAGGATGGCGATACAGCGCTCCACATTGAACGAATTACGTCCGGGCGACAAGTCTAGCAATGCACTGATTTCGCTACAAGAGGATTCTGATCTTCAGAGGCTACTGCCACACCCGAATCGTAAAGAAACGGTCAAAGCTGCCCGCCATCCACGATTCATTCCGTTTCAGCCACCACGCCCCTCTGTACGGGATAACGTCTGACTAACGTTTGAGATTGGCCACACTAACTTTTCTTGCGCCTCAACATAATGATGCTTTCATAGAGTCAGCCTGGGGCACCCACCAGGCACGCCTCAGGAAAACATGATTGCTGCGCAAAAAGCGATGACCGAGATAATCAAATCCGAATGGAGCAATCTGTAACATCGGGTAGATTGCGTTTGAGTTTGCGAAGGGTCTCATCAAAGGGTTGCGCTCGTAGCCATTGCCGCTACTTAACGCGGCGCGAGTCGACCAGCCATCGAACGCCGCAGCGGAGTGCTCCCCCACCACTAATCCCCTCCAAGCCAGCACCTGGATCCGGTTTGGCTCTACACGTACCGACTTACGGAGAGGGGCTATGAGCGGCTGCGGGTTTACCAATAACATCGCGGGCTCTGGAGAGCCGGTCCCAAGCTCAGCAGCAATCGCCTCCTTGGTCATAAATACGGCCGGCGTGGCATCCCCCGAAAGCCTCGTCGAAGTCGCAATCCCCGCCGACACCTCAAGGTGCGGAAAGATTCGGCCGGGCGCCACGGCGGAAAGGATCACCTGCTGGTCAAATGAACTTGTGTTCGCTCCATCTGCGACTGATTTTATCGAAGGGTTGCTCTGGGCGAATCCGAAGGATCCGAGCAGAAGGACGATCACGGCGTGGCGCGCAGTGGATGTCATTTCGCACCGAAGTGTAATCCGGATTTGATTTTAGGACAATGAACAAACGTAATATCAGTCACGAAAGTAACATAGCTAGTTACCGGAAGTCTCATGCGGACTCGATGACATCCTCGGGACACATTTCGAGGGGCATCTTCCGTTTGCGACTAATTCCCGCCTCACCGATCTTGTACAGCAGCGCCCGATAGCTAATCTTAAGGACCCGAGCTGTCTCCGCGCGATTTCCACGATTGTCATTGAGAACCTTTCTGATGATGCGGTGTTCCCAATGTCGTACGGCGTCCCTCGTCAGCTGCTTCAGTGAAGTGGTGCCGTCAAAATGGGGCGTACACGACTCTGATAATGCGGTATTTTGAGAACTCAGCTCCGAGGTGATGGATTCTTCACTGCCGAAGATGACATACCGCTTGATCACATTTTCAAGTTGGCGAATGTTGCCTGGCCAAGAGTACCGTTGCAGCAAAAGCATCAGATCATGCGGAATTCTAAGTGTTCGCGTGGAAAACGTTCTCGCATAATGGTCCAAGAAGTAGTCAACGAGAGACGGGATGTCTTCCGTTCGCTCTCGCAATGGCGGAACAGCAATTCTGACTACGTTAATGCGGAAATATAGATCGCCACGGAAAGTGCCGGCCTTGACCTCGGCGTCAAGATCCCGGTTCGTAGCACAGATAACACGTATGTCCACTCGCCTCGGCTCGATAGCGCCAATGCGGCAAAACTCCCCGTCTTGCAAAAGCTGCAAAAGCTTCGCCTGAGCTCCGATCTCCATGTCTGCAATTTCATCAAGAAACAGCGTGCCACGATTGGCCGCCTCTACACGACCCGGCTTTGTCGCGTTGGCGCCCGTAAACGCCCCTGGCGCATAGCCGAACAGCTCGGTTTCGAGCAAAGCGCTAGGCAGTGCCGGACAGTTCACCTTCTCAAAGGGGAGGATGCCGCTGCCGGACTGAGAGTGCATCATTCGTGCGAGAACCTCTTTGCCGGTACCGTTCTCTCCGGTGATGAGGACTGGAAGCTTTGAGCGACCAATGACTTCTAATTTGCGCTGAATTGATATCATTCGCTCACTCCGCCCAAAAACTATCTCGTGCGGGGGTAGTGAAGTTTTCGACGCGCCAAAACTCACGGGGTGCATGCAAGGAGCTCCTCTGAGAACATGCAGGTTTCTGCAAGTTGAGCGCCATTTTTGAGTTCGCCTATCGCCCCGCATTCCGGCACACATTGACGCTCAACACACTGATTTCATTAGGCTTATCACTCAAATCCACAAGAGTGGAGATGGAAAACGCTTTCACAGTATGAAAACATTTACCCACAGGAACTGCCGTCTAGGAGCTGACCGGACAATAGCCAGTGCGTTGCCGTGTCGCCTTGGGAGCGCGTAAGCCAGCAAATTGGCAGAAACAGCATGTTGGACAAACGTGTAGTCCAACTTCTGTTCACCCTCGTTCTAGCCGGCGAACATGTTGGAGATGAATTTCCGCAAGACTCCCGCGTAGTGGGACGTGGAAGTCCGGTACGGCCCGAGGACATTGAAATATCGCAAGATGCACTTCTAATCCGTACACGCGCGAGAAGGAGCTTATGTAGAGTTCTCCTGTGAGCTTCTGCACTGCCTAAGGATAAGAAGCACGAAGGAATGATTCCAAATCCGATCTAAAAAGGCCGCTTGCTGGCCTTGGCTGTCCGCGAGCTCGCATAACTTGGCAGGATCGCGCGGAGGTGCTCACGTGGATGCAATGAGGCGTTTTCCGCGATTTGGGCAAAGCAAACCCAGCGCATTACAGAATTCGGGCGCAGTTCAGGGCGAAATTTACTTCCAATGCAAACCTAGCCACATGGAGGGAGCATTTGTTGAAGAGTCCGCTCTTCCGACGCAGAAGAATCCGGCAGATGGGCTTACGCTATAAACCAATAATGTGAGGGTTCGCTTTCAAGCCGCTGAGTCGCGCGTCTTTAAGGGCTGTTCGTGAGCGGCATCTATCCGTCGCACCTGTTGTCGGAACTGCCTGCAACGGTCTCTGAGCGTTAAAACAAACTGGCGATCCCGATCGATACGCTGGGGATGTCGCTCGTACCGATTGGCTTCTGCACTAAACGCACTTCGCAGCGTACTCAACTGCTCGCGGTGCGTGTCTGAAAAGTCTTCGGAGAGCCAAGGTCGACGTGGCGTCGGTACCATGCAACGGTCATTCCGAGTCCCTGTTCAAACGAGATTTCGGGATGGTAATCCATAGCTTCTCGGCTTCGAGAAATATCAGCCAGCGAGTGTTTCACGTCTCCCGCCCTCTCGGGCTGGAACTCGGGCGATTCTGAATAGCCGACGATAGAGGCCAGCATCTCGAACGTCTGACGTAAAGAGAAGCGGGTCCCGGTCGCCACGTTGAAGACCTTTCCGTTCACCTTCGCGGCGGGAGCGGCGCAAGCCAGCAAATTGGCAGAAACGGCATTTTGGACAAAGGTGAAGTCCCGGGTCTGTTCACCATCGCCAAATATTGTGCACTTCTGGCCTGTGAGCATGTTGGAGATGAACTTCGCCAACACCCCCGAGTACTGCGACGTGGGATCCTGGTATGGCCCAAAGACATTGAAATATCGCAGAGCCACAGTCTCCAATCCGTACACGCGCGAGAAGGAGCTCATGTAGAGTTCTCCGGTGAGCTTCTGAACTGCGTAGGGAGAGATTGGATTGGGAAGCATTCCTTCGTGCTTCGGAAGTGTGGGAGTGTCTCCATAAGCCGAAGACGATGCGGCATAGACGACTCGCTTGACTCTTGCATCCCGGGCTGCCAGCAGTAGGTTCAGCGTGCCATTGATGTTGGATTCATGACTTGACATCGGGTCTGAAACCGAGCGCGGAACCGACGGAATGGCTGCCTGATGCAGCACGAAGGAGACGCCTTCACAGGCTCGCGTAAGTGCAGCTCGGTCGCACAAGTCGATTTCGCGAAAATCCAGCCCGTCAATGTTGGTCAGATTCTCACGTTTTCCGGTGGAGAAATTGTCTAAGCCGCGGACTTGTTCTCCACGACGAAGTAATTCCCTCGCAATGTTTGACCCTATGAATCCGGCGACCCCGGTCACCAAGTAAAGCGCCATTTAGCCCCTGTGACGAAAAGTTGAAGTTGTTCCTGGCCATCCTAGCAAAATTGCTGCGGTTCGCATTCTGCTGGTTCCTCTGATTCCCTCCCTGCTCGGGAGGCATTCACCAGTCCCGCCGCCGTTACTCAAGTAATCACCTAAGCAACGATGAGTTACTTGGGTGCGCCGGCGCAGGATTGATCGTCTAACGTCCGCGATATAATTCGCCCGAAATGAGCACCCTCTCCTCCTTGCTGCTATGTCGTGATCAGGACATCTCGCGTCTGTTTACGCGGGTGCTCAAGGACCTCGAAGTTGACCTCGAGATGTGTTCGGCGGCTGAAGAGGCGCAGCAAAAGCTCTCCGAGCGGAAGTTCGATGCAGTAGTTGTGGACTGCAATGCTGATCGGCAGCACGTCACCTTTATTCAAGCATTGAGATCGAGCGCGTATAACCGCCGAGCCTTGGTTCTGGCGATTGCAGGGGAACGAGATCAAATCCAACAAGTGCGGCAAGCCGGCGCGCATTTCGTTGTGGAGAATCCCGTCTCCTTAAGCCGGCTGGCAGCTACGATGCGCGTTGCCCGGAACTTAATGGATCGCGAACGACGCCGGGCATTTCGTCGGTCTGTCCATACATTGGTCAATTTCACTCGCGGCGACGGACACACATTTGACGCCTTCATCGCCGATCTTAGCCAGACCGGTATGGCCCTCCGTTCCACTGAAACGCTGTTTGAGAAAGGCAGCCGCGTGTCATTGCGCTTCCACCTGCCCGCAACCGAGCACTTCGTCGAGGTGTACGCGACAGTGGTGCGCAGCGACGACTACGGGCAAACCGGCTTTCATTTCACTTCCCTGCCGGCCGAATCTGAGCGCCACATTGAGAACTGGTTACGTGAGCGCCGGCAATGTCTGCGACAGCCGGTGATGGAAATTTTGGCCGACTGCACAATGAATAATGCGAAGGACTTTCCAGCTACGGTACTCAATATAAGCTGCAGTGGCGCTGCGATCCGGTGCTCGGAAGCACTCTGCTCGGGCACGCACCTCAAGATACGAATGACGGCCACTGACACCAGAGAGTCGGCGGAAGTAAGCGGGTCGGTGGTATGGGCCGATCGTTGCGGCGGGGCGGGAGTGAAATTCATCGGTTTGAGCTCGGAGTGCGAGCGATTACTAGAGGCCTGGATGTTCCAGCGGAAGCCATCAGCGAGGCGGTTGTCGTGAAGCGACTGTGGATGGAGTGTTCAACCTGTGACGACCTTGACAAACAAATAATGGCGCTCCAGGCTCGCCAGCAAAACTGCGAGAACCCTGTTCGCAAGAACCTGCTCGAACAGCAAGAGTACGCTTTGGCAGAGCGCTTGGCCTCGCATCAAGCAATCGAATGCGCCAATGCGGCAAAGCTGACGTGACAAGTCGAGTTTCTGCGTCAACTGGAATATAGAGTCTCAACCTTCTTCCGAGCTGCACTGCAGCGAATCCCCGGCAGTGCCTCGACACAAGAACCGGAGAGCAGCGCTGTCCAATGCTTCTTTGTGGAATCGAGTACCGTCGGTGATGGCGCAGACGCATAGAACGACGTCATCCTACTTTCATTTTTCGAGAAGTTACGCCGGTAACGTTGATTTACCTACAAGAACCGCCCAAACTCCGCTGCAGGATAGAGCAGCAGGACAAAACAATGGGCGATTTACGCCGGAAACGATTGTCTCTCGGGCTGAAACAGTTATTGCCCGACAGGCTGTCACAAGTATCGGCCCCACATCCGATTTCAAGGACGATTCTGCAGACTTCATCACCCAGTGATGAACCGAGGAAGCGCCAGCGGATTAGTCTTAGTGTGACTTTTGGTGTGGCGGAGCAAACCGGTTCCGGGCTAGCTGTGGATTTGAGCACCGGCGGCATCGGGATTTCCTCAGCATCGGCCTTTTTTGCCACCGGGACGAAGCTGCAAGTGAACCTGCAACTTCCAAATTCCAGTCCCAAGGAATGGCTTGCGCTGCGTGGAGTCGTTTGCTATGGAATCGGCTCTCGCTTCGGAGTCCGCTTTGTCGATCTCACTCCTGCCGACGAGACGAGAATATTGGAACTGCTTGCAAAGGGCTGATCATTAGCGCTCGGCACCTTCAACTGCCAGGCGCAATCTCTTGCTTCATCAGTCTTCATAACCCCTGGCCGCGCGTGACATGTCGCTTGTTAGCGGCTGATTGATAGCGGCTCGCCCAAGTACAAGGCAATGGGTTCCGCCCGCGCCATGAACACAGAAATTCTTTAGGTGTAGCGTTCCTCATGCGACCGGCTCCCGCCGACTTGCCTGAGGAAGCCATCTTCTGAGCAGAGTTCAGTCTCGCGGGTCAAATAGCGGAGGGCTTAACAGCCGCTCCAGGTATTTTCTTCGCTTCTCAATGACTCTGAGATCGAACACCAACTCTGAGAGGCGGCTAAATTTCACTGACGTTGGATCTCGTTGAAGCTGGCAACAGCTCTCGAACAATTCCGAGCGCAGCTTTAGATGCAAGGGAATCAATCGCACCAGTTCGTCGCGTTCCTTGCGTACATCGATAAGCGGAATAGACGGCATGGGAGCTTATCTTGGGTTGGTGCTGTGCACCAGGTAGAGCTTTGCCTAGTGCGGAAAAGCAATCAGTGCATGACGTTGATGTGTGCTGTGATTGATGAGACGCCAAAATGCGCCACGCTGTTGTCCTATTTCCGGGAATCCAAGGCCGTCGCTTTGGAAATTCTAATTCCGATTTGATCGATCGCACAGGTGTCAAGGCAAAATAGAAACTTCCGCTTCTCCGCAAAATAGAAAGTTCCGCTTTTCAGAGCAGGGGATGGGAGCGCGAGGCAAGGGGGCGGCGGTTGAGCCCTCTTGCCTCGCTTAGCTCTTTTATCAATTCCTCACGGCCTGCGATTCCGAGTCCTTGATGACTCTCCAGATCGGTCGATCCGGCAAAAGCGTAAAGCTTTGTCCCCACTTTCGCCTTCCCGCCAGCATGCGCTGCCGGGCCAGTGCCTTCTCCTCGGCCGAACGTTTCTGCTCTGCGGGGCGTTTGTGCATCGACCTGGCCAGCGATTTCGAGGGTTTGCTTCGGCAGGCCTGCAAGCCCAGGTATTGCTTTCGCCAACGCATCCAGGTGCTGCCATCCAGTCTTCGCTCCAGTTCCACTCGAGCACCACGCATGCCGCGCACCACCTGCTTGCGGTCGATCTGGTAGAGCACTCCATCGCAGCTCAGCGTGTGATCCTGGTTGACCACCCGGCTGCAGGCAATGCTCAGCACCGAATCCAGATTGGTTTCAGACAGGAGACGACGATGAGCATCGCCGGCTTGCCTCGGCGGGCGACGAAAACGCCGGTTCCAAAGGGGAATGTAGACCTGCTCCAGATACTGATTGGCACTCTCCAGATCCCTGGTGCCCGCCTGCCGCAACCCCTTCACCAGCCGGTCCTGGGCGGTCTGAAACGAGCGCTCAATGCGTCCTTTGGCCTGCGGCGAATGGGCCGCGATCCACTCGATGTTCAACTCCTTCAGCGCGCGCCCGATCTGCGTTAACGGCATTGGGGGAGCGTCGCGATGGTGCATGGCTCGCGGTGCACTCTGAAACATGCTCGCCTTGTCGGTGTAGACCGCCACCGGCCTGCCGTGCTGCTGCACATAGCTGCGCAGAACTTTCAGATTCTCTTCCGTGGAATCGTGGCGCACAAAACGCGCCGTCAGCTGCGAGGTGGCATCGTCTATCATCGCGATCAGGTACTGCTTCTCCCCCCGACCTTCCAGCCAGTCATGCTCACTGGTATCCCACTGCACCAGTTCGCCATAACGGGCCCGTCGCACTCGCCACACGTGGGCTCGCTCCACCCGCGCCCGTCGAGCCCGCCACAGCCTGGCTTCGATCAGCCAATGGCGCAGCGTCTCCCGGCTTATGTCGATCCCGTGCTCCTTGGCCAGCTCTTCGGCCGCCAGGGTCGGCCCGTAGTCATGCCACAACCGCGCCTCTTTCTTCTGCCGATACAGCTCCACCGCCCGCGCAGCCGGTGCCTCAGGCCACCGTCCCCTTCCCTTCGCAAACGCTTTAGCAGCATCCGCACCCACCGCGTGCTCAGGCCCAACTCCAACGCCGCTTGCGCTTGCGTGATATGCCGCTTCCGCACCTCATGCAGAACCTTCAGCCGGTCCCGTTCCTCGCCTGACATCCACAACCCCTCTTCCCGCTCCGCCATACCTCCATCAAACCGGAACTTTCTACTTTGCGGAAAGAGGAACTTCTCACATTGCTACAACAGATCGATCGCACAGGTTGACAAGTTCCAGATCGAAGACCATAATCGCTCTCCCCCTAGTCGTTCATAGCTGGATTCTCCTGGCCAGCAATTTCCCAGTATGGAACTGCTCTATCAGACGCAAGGCAGCGCATTGCTGCACGGCCTGAGTATGACCGCACTTCCAGTGCGCTTCTGCTTGAAGGTATTCGCCGAACCGCTCGAAAAGAATCCCGCCGGATCCGCCTCCGATGCGCTGCACTTCGAGGCAAAAATGACGAATGCGAATGGCGATGGGATAGTCGGGCTCGATCCCAATCGCCGGTTCAGCTTACAGCTGAATAACGCGGCTTTCTTGGAGATTCGTACCACCGACCCCGATGGCGGCTTCGCGCTCGTTGGCTCGATGTCCAGGTGCGCCGATCAAGGCGCCGCATAGCCTCTGTCTTCGTGTCTTTATACAGATCGTTAATTTTGTCCGGCTGATCTTGACAAGGTAAGTCTCTGGGCTCAGACTGTGAATCCCTGCGCTAGTGAAGTACTGTCTTTGCGGAGAGGTAAGTATCAGATGTTCCACCTCAGCCTTAACAACACCATTGACTCCCCCTCTCTTCTTTCGATCTGCCCGGATATAGAGCGACTAGAAACGCGGGCAAAGGCTCTCAAAGCTGCCGGCTTTCGGGTTGTGTCGGTCAGCACCATCCAGGCTGCCGCCGCCGTAGCACAGTGTTGTGATTTCTCTCTAGTCATGGTCGACCACGATTGCCCATCTGAGGTCGGCGAACTCGAGTTCAGAGGAGCACGCGTCCTCGCGTCGGTTCCAGGGGATGATGGCATATCGAAAGCGCTGAATACGCTGTTGTCGGCTCAACGGAACGCGCGGCCGGCTGCTGGTTCCCTTGCCGCCTGACCCGGGCTGATTCTGGCCGGACCGCTCATCGTAAATTTGAATCAATAAACTTCGCAGGTTCGTTTGCCGCTGCTTTGACACGAGTTCTACTAGGCCGGCAAGTCAGAGGTCATCGCCGGTGATGCCGACGCGCACGGCAGCAAAATCTAAACGGCGGGCTCAATACGAAGTCGAGAATTCTTTCCTAGGCCAAGAGCTACCGCGGCCTTCAGCAGATTGATTTGATGTTCAGCGCGCTCCTGGGTTGAGGCGAGAACCTTGATGAAGGGCAGAGATGGGTCAGTTGAAACCCAAGTTCGATCACCGGGATCGTAGTAAGCCATAGAGCGGCTGCGATGATGCCACAAGTTCTGTGCTTGAGCGGTGCTGAGACTTGCGCCAGAGTAGGCTGCCTTGTCCCAGCTCATGCGGTATGTTCAGGATCGATGTGGCTCGTTTGCATATCGAAGATCCAGCCATTGCTGAGTTGAAAAGTAAATCGCCGATCCAGGCTGTGTGTGCCGTTCGCGATGTGACCCGAATTAATTGTTGCCTCGGCGCGATAGATCAGAAGCTGATCCCGCCAGCTTCTTACGCCGCAGCGAGAACGAGCGTCGTCACCGTGGTTTCTGCGGGCCGGTTTGGCGGGTGCTGATCTCGCGTCCTGACTGCGGGCTGCGGTGCCGCATAGCAGCGTCAGAGCAACGGTCGATTATCCAGCTTCAGTATGCGGTTTTGGGCTTGCGATTCGCGGTTTGAGAATGAATCGAATAGAGTAGGTTCAACAGACTTCACGTAGTCATCTTGAATAAATTCACAACCATCCCTCGCATTTTTATAGCGCTGATCGTTTGCGTCTTCGCCTCTTTCATCGGCGTATCCCAAACCAGCCCTGCTGTACCAACAAGTACCCCTTCCAAACCGGAAAATGGCGGCTCGCAACGAATCCTGGGCGTCGTACCGCAGTTCGGAGTGACGAACGAGCTGGACGCACCTCCGCTTACGCCGCAACAAAAATTCAGGCTGTTTGAGAAGAGCAGCCTCGATCCGTTCAATTTCGCCTCTGCAGGATTGCAGGCGGGGCTCAGCCAGGCCACCGACGAATTTCCCGGATACGGTCAGGGCGCCGCGGGATACGGGAAGCGCTACGGGGCGTCCTTCGCCGATCAGTTTTCCAGCAGCTTCTTCGCAAACTTCTTCTACCCCACGCTGCTGAAGGAGGATCCTCGATACTTTCGTCTCGGGCGTGGAACCGTGAAGCATCGCACCTTGTATGCGCTCGAGCAGGAGTTTGTCGCGCACAAGGACAAGGGCGGCAAAACCTTCGCGTTCGAAAATGTGCTCGGAGCGTTCACTTCGGGAACGCTCTCGAATGCCTATTATCCGAGCACCGACCGTGGAGTCGGATTGACCGTCAGCTGGTCAGTAATCGCGATGCTGTACGGCAGCGCTGGCGGACTGGTGAGCGAGTTTTGGCCGGACATCCATCGCAAGTTATCTCGGAAGAAGAGTAAACGCACATAGGTTCCCGTCCGAGACATATCACCTGACAGCCGCAACTAGACGTTACGATCCCTGAATCACATTTCCTCCTATTGCATCAGAGATGCAGTGGAAAAAACAACGAAAAGCCTTTTTGAACCCTGCCAGCTCGGTCCCACCACGCTCAAGAACCGCATCGTGATGGCTCCGCTGACGCGCTCGCGGTCCGGCCACGGAGACTCACCGCGCGAGTTGAACGCGGAATATTATCGCCAGCGTGCCAGCGCGGGACTCATCATCAGCGAGGCCACTCAGGTTTCGAGGCAGGGACAGGGGTATCTCTGGACGCCGGGCATCTACACCTCCGAGCAGGTGGACGGATGGAAAAAAGTCACCGAAGCGGTTCACAGTTGCGACGGCAAGATCTTTCTTCAGATGTGGCATGTCGGGCGAATCTCACACACGACGCTGCAGCCGGACGGTAGAGCGCCGGTAAGCGCGACGGACAAGGCGGCTGAAGGCAGTCTCTCATTTGCGTATGACGAACAAGGTAAACCCGCGAACATTCCAGTGAGCCAGCCGCAATTTGCTTCGCTCCCGGAGCTCAAGCAGATCATCTCCGCCTTCGAACAGGCTGCTCGCAATGCTAAAGAGGCGGGATTCGATGGCGCAGAAGTCCACGGAGCGAACGGTTATCTGTTCGACCAATTTTTGAACTCTGCAGTCAACGAACGCAAGGACGAGTATGGCAGCTGGTCAAAAGAGAGCCGCACCCGTCTGCTGCTGGAGGCCTTCGACGCCGTTGCGGGAGTTCTGGGCGCCGATCGCGTTGGCGTGCGCATTGCACCGTACGGCCGTTTTAACGGGATGAAAGATGATCCCAAGGTCGAAGAGACCTTTCTCCATCTGGCGCAAGAACTCACCAATCGAGGCTCCGTGTACATACACATCGTGCGCGGGAGCCAGTACGATCCAGCGCCGGTAGTTCCGACCACCTTCCTCGAGAAGTTCCGCACGGCGTTTGGTGGAAGCGTCATTGTCACCGGCGGTCTCACCAAGAAGATTGCCGAGGAAATGCTGGAAAAAGATCTAGCGGACCTGTTTGGTTTCGGCATGCTCTTCATTTCGAATCCGGATCTTCCCGAGCGCCTTAAGAACAATTGGCCACTTACCGAACCCGATAGGCGGACCTTCTATGGAGGCGACGCCAAGGGATATACAGACTATCCGGCATATCAGGAGGAGCTTGTCCGCTCGTAAGTAACAGATCGTCAATTGCAATCGGCAACTCCGCTTCGGCGCCCGCACATCAAAATGTGCACCGCCTGACTGGCGGCGGAGGAGTTTATGCTGCGAATCGTGTTAGTTCTGTTGCTGTTGCTCTTGCTGATCGGATCTCTACCTACATGGGGATATAGCGCCGGCTGGGGCTACTACCCAAGTGGCGGATTGGGCCTTCTCTTAGTTGTGGTGATCATTCTGGCCCTGATGGACCGCGGCGCGCGAACGATCTAACTGCACCACCTGCACTGACGTGGTTCCGGCCGGGTCGGCCGGAGCCACGTCAGGCTGTGCATGACCACCGCCGCTAGTAGTGCATTTCCCCCTCGACTGCGACAATGCTCTCGAACAAATTCAGGGGGATCGCTGATGAGATCGGTTTTGTCGAGAGTCGCTTTATCAATCCTTGTCCTAACAACGTGCGTGCCTGCGCTTCTGGCGCAGCCGAACTGGGCAGTAGAAAAAACGTTTCATGTTGGTGGCGAAGGTGGATGGGATTACGTCACCTTTGATCCGCAGACACACCGGTTGTACGTCACGCGCAGTACTCACACGATGGTGCTCGACGCCCACTCGGGCAAGGCGATCGCCGATATTCCCGGTCAGAATCACAACCACGGAGTTGCCATTGCCCACGAGGCTGGACGTGGATTCATCACTGATGGGGGTGGAGACGGCGCGATTGTCATCTTCGATCTCAAGACCAACAAAGTGCTCGGAAGCGTGAAGGCGCAGCCCGACGCAGACGGCATCATCTTCGATAAATCCAGTGGACTTGTCTTGGCCGTCTCAGGCGACAACGGCGTGCTGATGACGCTCAAGCCGGATGTCGAGCCCAAAAGTGCAAGCATCGATGCTCCCATTGACCTCGGCGGCAAGCCCGAATTCCTCGCATCTGACGGCAACGGTAAGGTGTACATCAATCTGGTGGACAAGAATGAAGTCGCCGTAGTGGACATTAAAACGAGAAGCGTTGTTGCACGCTGGCCGGTCGCTCCAGGGGGAACTCCGGTGGGAATGTCCATTGACACGAAAAAGCACCGCCTGTTTGTCGGATGCCGCAATCCTCAGAAGCTGATCGTGATGAGCTACGACGATGGTAAAGTGATCGCCGATTTGCCGATCGGCGCAGGCGTCGATGCAACGAAATTCGACGGCACCCAGGCCTTCGCAAGCTGTCGCGATGGAAGCTTGAAGTGGCGGGCGAAACCTCACCGGGAAAGTTCGACATCGTGGAAACGGTGAAGACGCCCCTCGGGGCTAGAACGATGGACATCGATGCTTCGGCCCACAAGATCTATCTACCCACGGCCGAACTCGAGCAGCCAGCCGCGGGATCCAAAGGAAGACCGACTCCCAAGCCGGAAACATTCATGATCGTTGTAATTGGTAGGAAATAATTCGCGGGCAGCGGCTGCGTAAGTCGAAACCAGCTGCAGTAGCGGGTGGTGCAGTACGGGGGCATCCTAGCGAGCACCAAGGGAAAGCAAAATGCACCACCACCCTCTACCGCAGGTGGTTCTGCTAATCCATTTTGCGCGAAGGACAAGTGGCGAGATGTTCCGGTGAAGCCAGTACTCCTGCACCTGAACGATGACCCGAAAAATCTCGTCCCGCTCGCCAGGCTTGCAGATAAGAATTGGCGCCGGCTTCGTAAGCAGATTTGACATCGACGTCATCCTCGGAGCCGGTCAATACCACGATCGGAATAAGCCGCAAATCTCTCCTGCTGCGAATCCATTTCAGAAGCTGGAGACCCATCATCCCCGGCAGCTTGAGATCCAGGATAACGAAGAATGGGCAGAGGATATTTCGCGCGGTCCTGGTATTCGCCATTCCCTTCCAGCTACGCCAGCGCCTTGTCGCCCTGGACCAAGGTTTGAATCGGATTTTGAATGCCAGTTTTTTCGAAAGCTCGTCGAATGAGAAGCGCGTCGGGCGTCTCGTCCTCGATGAACATGATGGTTCCCAGTTCAGTCATGAACAGAATAGGATGCGGCAGGCCTCACCTGATGAGGACTAGCCTGGCGAAAAAATGGACGGTCACCAGCTTGGAATGCGAGATCAAGGTGGGTAGCATTTTCCCGCGGAAGAAATCATGATCCCTATACATTGTCATTCATTCCGAGCACAGCGAGGGATCTGTTGCGAGCCTGCAGCGTTCATGGCGCAAACGAGCAGCATATCCATCGCTGTGATCGGGATAACGCTACCCGTTCGCGATGAGATTTCACGCTTACCATGACAATTCATTAAGATGACGAGTCGATAATAATTCATAAGATGACAATTCCACAATGTGGAATGCAACCGCGGCATACATCAACCTTCACGCGTACTATGTTGTTGATTGCTTTGCAACTCAGGCTGCACCCGGATCATTTCATGGCAAACGTGATCACTGTTGGCGCCAACGAAGCCGTTCTGACCACGCGTAAAGCTATTCTCGAAAAAGCAGGGCACGACGTGGTTGTCGCACGCGATCTGCGCGAGATCATTGCCGCCTGCAGCACGCGAGGCTTTGACGTCGGAGTCATTGGCCAGTCTCTGCCTCCGCAGGAGAAGCTTCGCGTTCGCGAAATCCTCCTGGAACTTTGTACGGGAATCAAGATTCTGGAATTTCACAATGGCATCGCTCCTGATTTGAAAACACGCGACGCGCACCTCGGCGTTGCGGACAGTACACCGGAGGATTTGGTACAGACCGTCGAGCGACTCGCGCGTGTGCGCCGTCGCAGAGCCAAGGCATCTGAGTCTTCTTCTCCTCAGAACGACTAATCGGTCCACGAAACTTCCGTTCCAGAGCAGAAAAAGGCCGCTCAACCTGCAGTGGCGCATTTTGTCGTTCCGATCCCCCACGGGTCGCATATCGATCAAAAAGAGCGTTTTCCGTAACCTTTGATACCTCTACGCCTTTAATGTCCTCATTTGAACCGATTCCCTCCAGGCGAAAGCGACTGCGCCAGAAACTCAAGCACAGAGCGCCGTTCTCCGTGCTCTCTGTGCCTCAGTCGTGAATCGTCTCGCTGGACATCTGATTCCCACCGCGACTACCTTGAAAATATGGCAGTAGCAAAGAATGGCCAACTCACGGACCGGCAATTTACGCGGATAGCCCGCGCTCTCGCCGAACCGCGGCGTTATCAAATCCTCAAGCAGATCGCAGCCTGTAGCCGTCCGATGCCTTGCACCAAGCTGCACAAAACGCAGCGAATAACTCCAGCTACTCTCTCCCATCACATGAAAGAACTCGAAACCGCAGGATTGATCCAGATCGTCCGCGAGGGTAAGTTCGCCAATCTCATCCTCCAGCGCGACGTGCTTCGTGCCTACTTGGACCGCTTCGCAAAGTTGTAATCTCCAGAAAAAAGCTGCACCGAATCCAGACGCCGGTTCATCTTTAGTTCGACAGTTATCTAAATGTCGAATTCATAACGGATTCACATCAAGGAGATTCACATGAGCGACTTAAAAGGCAAAGTGGCAGTCGTGACCGGCGCGTCCAAAGGAATCGGCGCGGGCATCGCGAAGGGCTTTGGCTCCGCGGGGGCGAACGTTGTGGTGAACTACGCGTCCAGCAAGGAGGGAGCGGATCGCGTAGTGGCGGAGATCAACAAGAACGGCGGGAAGGCAATCGCAGTCCAGGGCGATGTGTCCAAATCCGCCGACGTGCAGCGCCTGTTCGCCACGGCGAAGAAGACGTTCGGATCAGTAGATGTGCTGGTCAACAACGCCGGAATTTTCCAATTCGATCCTCTTGAGTCAGTCACCGAGGCCGAGTTCCACCGGGAGTTCAACACCAATGTTCTCGGATTAATCCTGGCGACACAGGAAGCAGCCAAGCACTTCGGGCCGAAAGGCGGAAGCGTGATCAACGTCGGTTCAGTCATCAGTTCCCTGACGCCGCCAAACTCGGTGGTTTACACGGCTACCAAAGGCGCAGTGGATGCAGTCACTCGCGTTCTTGCAAAAGAATTGGGACCGAAGAATATCCGCGTGAACTCGATCAATCCCGGCGGCGTTGAGACCGAAGGCACTCATCGCGTTGGGATGATCGGTAGCGACATGGAAAAACAGATGGTGGCGCAAACTCCGCTCGGCCGCATTGGACAGCCCGAAGACATCGCACCATTGGCAGTCTTTCTCGCCTCGGAAGCCTCAGCGTGGGTGACCGGCGAAACCATCAAAGCCGGCGGCGGTCTCGGATAATCCCAAGTGCCTGTGTCGCAGTGTGGAAGCGTGACACACTGTGACACAGGCATGCAATTGCTCGCTGAACCCTTTGTTTCCCTGGTGAGTCCCCCGCTCTTGCGCGTCGGTAACTGTCTGAAACTGCTGCATCACACCTGAACGTTACGGAAGTCGCGAGTAACATTACCGCTCTTCGGGAACCTTTCTCCAGATCTGGATTCCGCTTATCGTCTCCTCTAATTACCCCCAGAAATCTTAGTTCACACGACGACTTCTGTTCGTCATTTGGAGGAAATCAAGTTCATGCGGAGAATTCTGTTTACGAGTTTACTTGTTCTGGCCTCAAGCTTCTCGCTGTTCGCGCAGAAGTCGTCAGACAAGCTGGACGTATTTGGCGGGTATTCATACATCCGCTTCAACCCTGGTCAAGGCGCGAGTGCCGTCAACCAAAACGGTTGGGAGAGCACAGCGACGTTCAAACTGACGCCGATGTTCGGTCTCTCTGCTGACGTCGATGGCAGTTACAAGACGCAGAGCGGAGTCAGCAATAAGATCTACACCTATATGTTTGGCCCTGAGTACAAGGTGCGCGGAAACAAAGGCGATGTATTTGTCCACGGACTGGCGGGCTTCGCGCATGACAATGTCAGCACGAACTTGCTGGGCACCAACGTTTCCGTGTCGGACAATGCTTTTGCCATGGCGTTCGGCGGCGGTTACGACTGGAAGGCTTCGGACGCGATTTCCATCCGCCTGTTCCAGGCTGACTACCTGATCACACGCTTCAGCAGCGCTACGCAGAACAACATTCGGTTGGCGTTCGGTATTACCTTCCGGCCGAAATTCGGTCGCGGATTCTAAACCACACCCTGACAGCAAAACAAAAAGCCTGAACTGCGCGACGATTACTCGCACAGTTCAGGCCATTATCTTTACCGCCTAGAAGTGGAACCCGACCTGAGCAGTCAGAGCCCGCGGACTCACATAATGCGTTCCGCTGAACGTCGATAGAAAGTTATACAACACGTACATGTTGGTGACATTGATCGCGGTGAGCTGTGCGCTCCACATGTATCTCTCCCCGCCAAACAGGTTATCGTCACCAATTGAGACGTCAAACAAGTTAGAGTTCAATCCGGAACCCATAGCAGGACTGAAGGATCATCTCGATGTAGTCTCCAAGCAGTGGGATCAGGTGCGCTTGCGGCTCAAGTCGTTCGTCGAGGACTGAGCAACACTCTCACTCACGCAGACCATTGCAGTGTTGCCACGGAATCCGCTGGGAGATCGACGCGAGTGCCGAAGCCGCCCAAGCGGACGTCCACTGTCTGCGCTGAAACAGCCGCATTCGTTAGCACCAGGACGCAGCCGCCATCCGGATTCACTGCCGCGACGTGATCCACGCCGGGAGCATTCGCTGGGGAGCTAGCCATATCCGATGCAACTATGACGGCATTACGGCGCAGATGCCGAGAATAGTGAGCAAAGGCCCAGTATTGTCCACTGCGAGTGACCTCATGCGACTGCGAGTGCACGGTCACAACACCGCCGCAGGGAAATGGGCCGATATTAGGCTTTCCCTGTTCGTCGAGCGCGAGATTCCACGAGATGATGGAGCGCATCCCATTGCGCAGGATGCCGGCGAATTTGCGGCTCCACTCTGACCAGTTCGTCGCGTACTTTGGCTCGGTGATGTCCGGACCGCCTTCGGTCCAGTGCATCTCGGCATCCGGATGCGCGGCTGCGACTTTGCGAACGAACTCCGGCCGTCCCACATATCCGTGCCACGCGATGGATCTGGTAACCCGGCTGACTCTCTCGTCATCGAGTTCACAGATTGCCCGTCCCCAAAGGTTGTAATTGTGATCGAGCAGCCAAATCTTGGTTCGTAATCCTGCCTGTTCGATTACGGGTCCGAGCATTTCTCCCACATATTGCACTTCGACCTCTTGGGGGAAGAGGCAGGCGGGCATCCGGCTGTCCTGGTCGGTATCCACTTCGTTTTGTGGCGTGATCGCATTGATCTCGACACCCTCGCCCTGGTAAGCCTGCAGGAACTTGACGATGTAATTTGCATACGGCTTGAGATAATGTCGCCGGATAGTGCCGCCCAGCATCGAGTTGTTGTCCTTCATCCATCCCGGCGGACTCCAAGGCGAGCTAAGCAGGAACAGATCTGGGTTCACTTGACGCGCAGCGCGCAAGGTGGGAAGGATGTAGTCGCGGTCATGCGCGATAGAGAATCTCGCCAGCTGCGGATCGGGCTCGCCTTCGTCATAGCTGAAGAGGTTGCGCGAATAGTCGCTCGATCCGATGCATGTACGGCAAACGTTGAACGCCATTTCCTTGGCGCTGAATAAGTCGTTCAGTAAGTCCCCGCGTGCAGCCTCGGGAATCTGGCTGATCACATAGCAAGTAGCGTCGGTGAGGGCCCCGCCGAATCCGAGAACCGGCTGCGATTTCTTCGTCGGATCGACAACGACTGCGTTGGCAGTTGAAGGTGTGGGCGTACGGGTCCAGCGTAATGACGTTACACGTTGATGCCGGCGAGCAGCATCGGTCATGAATACATCGATTTCTGGTTTCGGCGCCGCCGTCGCTGCAAACATGGGAGACGCAGCACTAATTTTTCCACCCAGAGCAGCAAAGGCAGCAGAGCCGGCAGTCCTCTTGAGGAATTCCCTACGATTTGGCATTGGCGAGAGATTGTACAAGGTGGCGCCGTGTCAGCAGATTGCTGTCGAGCTACCGCCGCTATACGCAGACGACGCCGTCCACTTCCCTATTGGTCTTTCTTTCGGCTGAGAGAACCGATCATGACACGGAACATTGCGCGGATCTCGTCACCATCGGGCTGAGATTTGCCGCCTTGCCGTTCCGAGATAGCCTGGTCGCGCAGCATGCTCTCGAGCATACCGATCAGCGCGGATGCGGCTGCTCGGGGAGAGACTTCCTTGGCTAGTCCGCTCCGTTTTAGCAGAGGAGTTACTTGAGTTTCGACTTCCTGCACGAGCCGAAAATACCCCTTTGTGAGGAGGATTTGGCTGCTGTGGCTGCGAACGCGGCGTCCTTCAAAGAGCATAAGGTTGCGCTGATCGCGGTCTTCCTGTAGCGCGCGCGCAATCAGTTCAAAAATGATGCGTAGCTTTTCCTCCGGCGCCTCGGCTATGGCCGCCGCGTCGAACACGAAAGCCAGTCGTCGCCATCCGTCCTCGAAGATGGCCCGGAGCAGCCCATCTTTGTTCTCGAAGTACTTGATGATCTGCGATTCGCTCGATCCGGCTTCGCGCGCAATCGCGGCGGTAGTCGTTTGCTCGAACCCCCTCGTGGCAAACAGCCGCTTGCCTGCCTCGAGGATCCGTTCTTTTGAAGATCTGGCTCGAGGCTGAGTTGTGGTTCTCTGAGACGCCTCTCGCGATGATTCCTGCACTTATGACTATCCAAAAGAGCTGATTTTGGTTCAATAGTAACACTGCTGATAGTGAAGCAACCAAACCCAGGATAGATGCATCACCGCTCGTTCTAGAAGTACTACTTGACAGCATAGTCGCACCGCATTCAGAATGACTGGCGCTCTAGCTTGTTGGCCTTAGAGTTACATACTTCTCTCCAGACAAGGAACCGCCCCACATGAGCCTGCGTAGCCTCGGAAGCATTTGCCTTCCAGTTCTTGCCCTGCTGTGCTTTGTATTTACAGAAGCTTTCGCCACAAACCCACAGTCGGGAGCAATGAGTGCTTCGACTGCTACTCCGATCGCCTGGGTTGGAACCATGTCGGGCACCCCACCTACGGGTGAAGGAACCCTGACATGCACCGACGGCACAAATTGCGAATTCTTCGCGCTGACGGTGAATGCGGATACCTGGACAGGCAAGCGCATTGCAGTGAGCATCCGGTGGCAAGTGGCTGCGGACGACTATGACCTCTACATCCACCAGGGCGCGCCGGATGGGCCGATTGTGGCTCAATCGGCAGGCGCGCCGCCAGCAACCAGCGAGAACACCTTCATCGATCCAAATAAGACCGGGGCGGGCGTGTACTACGTAGAGGCGATCAATGCCGCAGCCGCGGAAGCCACCGATCAATATTCCGGCATAGCTACAGTAGTTGCCGCACCGCAAGGACCGATTCCCGCTACGCAAGGCACGGCTCCTCTAGCCCGATATCAGACGTACCGTCCACCTGCCGGGTCTGGCTTGGGACTTCATGCTGGCGAGCCGTCGGTAGGTATTAACCCCCGGACTGGGCGCGCTATGTTCCAGTCCGATCTGCAGACGCTCCGCGTCACGTTCCTCGACAGCAACGCATTTCCTGCTCCGCGCTCGCTATGGGAAAACAAAAGCCCGCTAACTTCGCTTGAGGACTCCGATCCCATCCTCTTCACCGACCAGAACACCGGCCGAACATTTGTTTCCATGTTGTTGCTGCTGTCTGGACAAAGCGAGGATTCTTACAGCGACAACGACGGCGATCTTTGGATCCCACAGAAGAACGCTCCCACTTCAGCGGTCGATCACCAGACCGAAGGCGCAGGTCCATATAAGAACCTGGGCACGACCAATCCTGTTTATCCGAATGCGGTTTACTACTGCTCTCAAGATCTGGTCACCGCGCTTTGTTCGCGCAGTGACGACGGCGGACTCACCTTCGGTCCGACAGTGCCGATCTACACCACGGAATGCGGTGGGTTGCATGGCCACGTGAAGGTTTCGCCCTCGGGAACGGTTTACGTCCCCAATAAGAATTGCGGCGGCGAACAGGGCTTTGCGCTCTCAGACGATAACGGCAATACCTGGACGGTGCGCACCGTGCCTGGCAGCAGTAGCGGGTCAAGCGATCCGTCAATAGGAATCGGTGCGGGAAATCGCGTCTATTTAGGTTTCGCCAACAATGACCGGAACGCCGCCATTGCTTATTCCGACAACGAGGGCCAGACATGGTCCTCGATTTATGACGTGGGTGCCAGCGCGGGTGTGCAGAATGTAGCGTTTCCTGAAGTCACATCGGGCGACAACGATCGCGCCGCGTTCGCCTTCCTCGGAAGCACGAGCGCGGGTACGAGTTCCGATCCGGGATTTCGGGGCATTTGGCACATGTATGCCGCCCACACTTATGACGGCGGCAACACCTGGCAAACAGTCGATACAACTCCGAATGACGCGGTGCAGCGCGGACCCATCTGGTTCAGCGGTGGCGCGGTGAACTATCGCAACCTGCTCGATTTCAACGACGCGCAGCACGATGCCAAGGGCAACGTCGTGCTCGCCATGGCTGACGGGTGCGCCGGAGCTCACTGCAATCAAGCTCCGGCCGCCGCAGTGGGCAACGCCTACACGCAGCTGGCGAGCATCATCCGCCAGACCGGCGGTCAAGGGCTGTACAAGAGCTACGACGGCACGCAGGCCGCGACCGGTCCTGGCACGCCTTCGCTTACGGTAAAGCGGATCGGCAGCAGCGCGGCTTTGAACTGGTCGTTGGCTGACAACGGTGGTTCTGCGGTGACGAAGTATCGAATCTACCGCGGAACGGCGAGCGGCCAGGAAGTTCCGCTTGTCGCTGTGTCGGGAACCACAACTCACTATGTGGACAAGCTGCTGAACAGTGCGAACAGCTATTTCTACCGCGTGACGGCACTGAACGCGAACGGAGAGTCAACCGGTAACAACGAGGTTGCAGCGCCTTTTCTCGGAGATACGTGCAATGGATATATCGTCGCAGTCGATCCCACGGGCGATCAGACTGGTGCTCCGGCCAATCCCGACCTCGACGTGCAGCAGTTGAGTATCTCTGAGCCCTCGGCTGACAAGCTACAGTTCGTAATAAAAGTGAATGGACTGAATCCGACGCCGACCGGCGGCTTGACTCCAAGCCGTCGCTGGGTTGTGAGCTGGAACTATCCGACTGCGACCAGCAATGGCGGACAGTATTACGTCGCCATGGTGTCCAATGATCAGGGCGTAGTAACTTTTGAGTACGGCATCATTACGACCCAAGTGGTCGGGCTGCTGGTCGGAGTTCCACAATCGACGAAAGTCGGAGACGCTGACCTGACCAGCCACTTCAGTGCTGATGGCACCATCACGATCATTGTTCCCAAGAGTGTGGTTGGGAATCCCAGTCCGGGCGATCTGCTTGGTTCGATCCTGGCGCGAACCTACGCCGATTCCACCAATAATTTGCGGTCAACCACTACGATCGACAGCAATGCAAACGGTCAGAACAACGACGATGCCGCCAACGTTTCCATGTACACGATTGCTGGTAACGCGTGTACGACTGTATCGAGCGGCGCCACAGGCTCGACCGGAGGAACGCTCACGCCGCCGACGAAAGTACACAATCCCGAAGCCGATTTCGCTGCGCTTGAAACCGGCATTGAGATCGTGGCGTTCTAGTTGCGAATTGCGGGACGGCGGCCTCTTGCGGGCCGCCGCACGTTCTCTATTCGACACGCTTACACAAGCGGCTCAGTCCGAAAGCATCACTCTATGAAAATTGCTTCTCTAATGTTGCTGGCGTCATTGGCACGGCTCGCGTACGCGGCTAACCCGGCGGAAATCGATGTTTGCAAGCTTTTATCCATGAGCCAGATCGAACAACTGCAGTCGGCCCGAGTGACTTCTACTCGTGGATCGGCTCACGATAACGGAGATCTCACTTCGAGCATCTGCTTCTTCACCACCAATCCATTCAGCCACTCGGTAAGTCTGCAAGTAATCTCCCACTCCCCTTCCGATCGTTTAGGCATCCGCGAGTACTGGAAAGAGAAATTCGACTCACGATCGCAAAGAGCCGAGAAGAGAGAAACTGCCGAGGAGCGACAGGTCTCGGAATTGGAGCAGAAGGACGGATCGAAACCTCCACGTGCCGTAGGCAATCTCGGCGACGAAGCGTATTGGGTTGACACTGGGCGAGATCGAGCCCTTTACACGCTCAAAAGGGACTACATCATGAGGTGCAGTGTGGGCGGCAAGACCGATCAGGACAAAAAGCTAGCCAATTGCACGAAGCTTGTACAGAGCGCGCTGATAAAACTGCCGACACATTGAAATTCTGCAGCAAAGAGCCCTCACGGCTGCGTGCTGAGTGCTGATTGCTGTTTGACCGGCGAAGCATCCGCGGCGATCCATTTCTCCAGTTCCTTACACAAGGCATCACGCGAGGCGAGTGAGCGCTGACTCATCTCGGAGATTGCCGCCCACAATTTTGGACGAATTCCGATGTAGGCGAGAAACCGCCAGACACTGAACTGTCCATCGCGATTGAATTTGTTCATGTCAGGCAAGCGCGCATCATGAGCGTCGGAAATGGCCTTTAAACCGTAGAACGGCAGGTTATGTTCTTGCGCGAAGCTTGCGACAGCAGCGGCTTCCATGTCCACGAGGTCTCCGCAGTACGCGTGGGCTAGACGCTGCTTCTCATCTGCATCGGCAACGCGAGCAACGGTTACAAGCGTGCCACGGTCACCCCCCGCCTCATATCGCTTACCGGTGGCGGCATCGACGACGACCTTCGGCCGCACGAGGTCGCCGGGAATCATCCGGGCGTTGAGTCCTCCCGCCCAACCTGCGGAGACGAAGGCGCTGATTTCACCACATGCAAACGCTGCCTCGCAGGCTGCCGTCGCGAGCTCGTGTCCCATTCCGGCATACGCAACTATTGCGTGCTCGTTGTGGTAAATGGTGACTGCGCGATTGGGAAGGTAGCGCAGCACATCCCACTTCCGGACCAGCGGATGAACCTCGCGGAATAGAGCGCAGATGATTGCGATTCTTGCCATCAGCTTGCTGCTCCTAATGCGATTGGCAATCGGCCGTTGACGTATCGATGAACGACAAACCAGGCGGCTGCGCGACGCAGAGCATCCTCGACTGGAACCACGCGGTATCCGAGCTCGCGTTCTGCTTTCGCCGACGAGGCGAACATTTTCTTGCGGCCCATGCGCACGGCTTCAATCGTCGCTCGGGGCTCCTTGCCCCGGAGCGTTCCGGTAAAGAACTGGTCGAAAGCAGCGAATCCGAGTGCCACATTGTGCGGCACACGCATCGTCGGAGACGGGATGCCGGTGATCGCCGACAGACGGTCCAGAATCTGCTTCAGCGTGAGATTCTCGCCACCGAGGATGTACCGCTCGCCGGGCCGGGCTCGCGAAAAAGCTGCGAGGTGCCCACGCGCAACTTCTTTTACATCTGCAAGATTCAATCCGGTGTCCACGTAGGCGGGAAAATTACGATTGAGAAAATCGACAACGATGCGTCCGGTGGGCGTCGGCTTGATGTCGCGCTCGCCGATCGGCGTAGTCGGATTGACGACGACAATCGGCGCACCCGCGCGTCCCGCCTCGAGCGCGACCTGCTCCGCCAAAAACTTCGAACGCTTGTAGTGGCCGATCATGTGCGACAGATCTACCGGAGTATCTTCGTCAGCGATGGTTCCGTCGGATAAAAGGCCCATCGTGGCTACCGAGCTGGTGTACACCACGCGCGCAACGCCCGCTTGCCGCGCAGCTTCGATGACCGCGCGAGTGCCATCAACATTCGCACGATACATCTCCTGAGGATCGCGAACCCACAAGCGGTAATCGGCAGCAACATGAAACACTGCATCGCAACCGGACATGCCGCTGCGCAGCGATGCTGTATTACACAGATCTCCTTCGATGCGATCAGCTCGAAGAAAGTCGATGTTCTCTGTTCGGCTAGTCTTGCGCACTAACAGGCGCAAATCCGCGCCTTGCTGCGCGAGCAATTCGGCAACGTGGCTTCCTACAAATCCAGTTGCGCCAGTGACAAAGGCCTTCATTGAAGAAGTTTCATTGTTTCACACCCGGTGCGCTTCAGAGATAATCGCACTCCAGCCTTGTCCAGAATCGGGCGGGGGTTACCGCAAGCTCTCCATCACTTCGTCCAGCACGCGCTTTGGCGGCCGAGTAGCTTCGGGAGAAAGATGGACTAGCGGCGTGTCCGTCATGTTCAGCAGATCGACGAAGTTCGGTTTTTTCGTATCGACGTAGAAGATCCCGGTAAGCACTTCGCCCTTTTCGTGAGCTTCCATCAGGCTCTGGATGCCGCGAATCTTGTCGGTCGGGTCGTAATCTTCATGCAGTTTGCGCAGACGCAGATGCGATCCGTCGTGCATTCTGACCTCGAACGTCGTTCCCGGATCGTATTCCACGGCGATGTCTTCGAAGTGCGGCACGAATCCGGCTTCGCTGATCGCTTCTTCGTGCTCCTGGACATACTTGTACGATTTGGTGGAGCCTTCATGATCGTTAAACGTGACGCAGGGCGAAATCACGTCGAGCATCACGGTGCCGCGATGCGCAATGGCTGCCTTCAGCATGGTGAGCAACTGCTTCTTGTCGCCCGAGAATGATCGCCCTACAAACGTCGCTCCCATCTGGATCGCGAGCGCGCAGGTATCGATCGCAGGCAGATCGTTGATCACTCCGGATTTCTGCTTTGATCCGAGATCGGCCGTCGCGGAAAATTGGCCTTTGGTGAGACCGTACACCCCGTTGTCTTCAATGATGTAGATGATCGGCAGATTGCGGCGCATGAGATGGATGAACTGTCCCATGCCTATCGACACGGTGTCGCCATCGCCACTCACCCCAAGCGACAGCATGCCTCGGTTGGCAAGAACAGCGCCTGTGGCAACGGACGGCATACGTCCATGCAACGAATTGAAACTGTGCGCGCGACTCAGGAAATAGGCCGGCGTTTTTGACGAGCAGCCGATCCCGGACAGCTTGAGCACGCGCTCGGGCTGCACGCCCATCTCGTACATGGCATCGACAACGCGCTCGGAGATCGCGTTGTGTCCGCATCCGGCACACAGCGTCGTTTTGCCGCCACGGTAGTCAAGAACTTGGAGGCCCAGCCGGTTCGTCTTAGGTGCCGGAGTTGAAGTGGGAGTCGTCGCCATGAACTACTTGCCTTCCTGAGAAATGATGTCGTCGGTCACTGAGCGCGCGTCGATCGGCAGTCCGTTGAAGTGGCGGATGCTGCGCAGCTTCGGTGTTTCGGACGTGTTCAGATCGAGCTTCAACAGGCTGACCATCTGCGCGTCACGATTCTGCTCGACCACGTACACGCGATCGTGCTTTTCGACGAACTGATGGACCTCTCGGCTGAAGGGAAAAGCTCGGATGCGGAGATAGTCAGTGTCGATCTGGTACTCCTTTTTCAACTGATCCCGACTCTCGCGGACCGCGAAATCGCTGCTGCCGTACGCAATAATGCCAATTTTGGACGCTTTGTCAGCCACAATCTCAGGCCGCGGGACGTAAGAACGCGCGGTTTGGAACTTCCGCGCGAGGCGTTCCATATTGTTTTGATAGTCATCCGGACGCTCGCTGTACTGCGCCTTCTCATTATGGCCTGAGCCACGGGTAAAGAATGCCGCCGCTGGATGGTCTGTGCCGGGCAGTGTGCGGTAGGGAATGCCATCTTTATCGACGTCCTTATATCGGGAGAACTCACCCAGACGCGTGAGATCCTCCGCGCTGAGCACTTTGCCGCGCTGTACCGGCTTATCCGGGTATGGGAATGGGTCAGACATCCAGTTGTTCATGCCAATATCCAAGTCTGAAAGCACGAAGACCGGCGTCTGAAGCTGCTCGGCAAGATTGAAAGCCTCCATCGCCAGGGAGAAACACTCTTCGACATTGCCAGGGAAGATCATGATGTTCTTGGTATCCCCGTGGCCCAAGAACGCGATCGACAGCAGATCGCCTTGCGAAGTGCGCGTCGGTAATCCGGTGGAGGGACCGACACGCTGGATGTCGAAAATTACCGCCGGAATCTCGGCGTAATAGCCCATGCCGGTGAATTCCGTCATCAGCGAAATTCCCGGGCCGGACGTTGCAGTCATGGCGCGCGCGCCTGCCCATCCGGCTCCGAGAACCATTCCGATGGCGGCGAGTTCGTCTTCAGCCTGCACAATGGCGAATGTAGCTTTGCCATCAGCGCCAATGCGGTACTTCTTCATGTAGTCGATGAGCTGCTCGCAGACGGAAGAAGACGGCGTAATCGGATACCAGGTCACGACCGTGACACCCGCAAACATCGCTCCGAGAGCCACCGCGGCATTGCCGTCGATGATGATCTTGCCCTGGTTCTCATTCATCGGCTCAAGGAATAGGGGATCGCGCTTGGTGAGGGACGCCGCAGCGTAGTCGAATCCGGCATGAACCGCATTCATGTTGAGGTCGGCAGCCTTGGTTTTCTTCGCAAACTGCTTGCGCAACGCAGCTTCCACCTGCGTCATGTCCATGCCAAGTAATTGTGCCGCCACGCCGACGTAGATCATGTTCTTAACCAGCTTGCGCAGCTTTGCCTCGGGACACACCGCCGCCACAATCTTGTCGTAAGGGACGGAATAAAACGTCAGATCCGAGCGGAGAGAGTCGAGCTTCAATGGCTCGTCATAGATCACGGCAGCGCCTGCGGCCAGCGAAAGCACGTCTTCTTTCGCAGTCTCGGGATTCATCGCGATCAGCAGGTCAATCTCTTTTTTGCGCGCGACGTAGCCGTGCTTGGAGGCGCGGATCGTGTACCAGGTTGGCAGTCCGGCGATGTTGGACGGAAAGAGGTTCTTGCCGGAGACGGGAATCCCCATGCGAAAGAGGCTGCGCAGCAGAACCGTGTTTGCCGACTGCGATCCCGAGCCGTTGACTGTTGCTACCTGAATGCTGAAATCATTAACGATCCTCTTCTGCCCGGACTGTTGAGCCAGGACCTGGACCGCCACATCACCTAGTGCCATCGAATGTCCTTCATACGACTGCAGACCAACGCGCCCGATCAATGATGTCGTTGATTCTGAAATTATAAAGCTGCAAACGCGTGAAAACCTATCCCGCGTAGCTAAAAGCTACACCAGTTACCGGGCCGCCGGCGTGCTACCGGGCTGCGTGTCTGCGACTTCGAGCGCCAGCAGCGTCTCGAGCAAGTAATACTGGCCATAGATGAGCATGCCATCGGCAGGACGCGTGCCGCTTCCATGGCGCAGGATTCCCGCCGGTGAAGTGTCGCCTTCAAAGCTCGGACTCAAATAGCGATCGATGAGCGATTGCGTAATTCGCTTCGACTGCAGACGAAGCATCTGCGCTCGTTGTTGATCCGTGGTGAGGTTGGACAGCAACAATAGACCGCCGGCAGTAATTGCTGCCGCCGAACTGTCCCGATTGCGATACATCACGCCCTCATCGTAGAAGTCGTACCACGGCACGCCATCTTCCGGAAGCTCGCGAATTACGTAATCCGCGATCTTCTGTGCAGTCTCGAGCAGGCGCTGATCGTGCGTCTCACGATACATAGCAGCCATTCCATAAAGCGCCCACGCCGTTCCACGCGACCAACTTGTCTCCCAGGAGTACCCCTGATGTGTGTGATAGAAAACGCGCTCGCCGGGGCGCGCGTCATTGGGGAAATGGAATGGATCCTTCGTCGGGCTGCCGCCGTGCAAATTGAAGACTTGACGATTGTCGCCGGGGTTGTAATGAACCGACTGGATCACCGATCCATCGCTGCGGACCAGCCAGTCGGCGGTCCTGAGCGCATGTTTAAGCGCGATTTCGCGGAATTTGGGATCGCTGGTCTCCCGGCTAGCCCAACAGAGAAGCTGTAGGTTCATCATCGTATCGACGATGCTGTCATCGCCGTTCGCATTCCATGCCGGGATCATCTGCGTCGTTGGATTGAACATGCTCGCGAGATGCTCGGCGCCGCGCAGGGCGCTGGCGCGTAGGTTGGGGTCGTGTGTCAAAGCAAGTCCTGCGACGGATGAGTAGTAATAGAGGAAGCCAGTGTCGTGATTCTGCTGGTCTTCGAGGCCCACCATGCGCGAAGTCCACAGCTCAGCCCAGCGCCGATACTTCTCGTCGTGCGTTCGGGCATACATCTTCCATAGCTCTCCAGTCCAGAAGCTGCCCGTCCAGAAGAACCCTTTTTGTTGCTGCCACTCACCTGTGCGATTGTCGCCGTCAGTGAAGAAGCCTGAACCGGAATGCGCGCTGACACTTCCTGGCTGATTGGACGAAATAATCGGCTCCCACTTGGCCGCGGTGCGGTCAATCTCCTTCTGCAGCAGGTCGATTGCTTGTTTGTAAGTTCGCGAACCGAGCGGATGCAGCGTGTCTGGAGGCGCGGATTGCACCTCCGGAGCAGTCGAGAGGATCTTCACAGTTGCAGGGGATTTCATCCGGTCTGCCACATCTTTGACGAAATTCAGCAACTGATCCTGTGTTGTGACCGCGTCTGTTCCCGAGACTCTCGCGACAAAATCTCGCGCCTCGGGAGCCGTACCGACGGGCACGGCGTCATTGCTTCCCTCCAGGTCCCATGCAGCGAGCGAATACCAGCTGGCTGCACCGCCCTTCAAAGGAAAAGTAAACAGATAATCCTTGCTGTCTTGATTCGCCGATGCGGCGCTTCCCGGAGCCATAACGACCGCCAGCCCCAGATTCGAGCCATGCAGTATCGGAGATGTGGCTTTATTTCCGCCTTCAACGGCCTGTTCTCCCCACATGGCAAGCCATGCTGGATCGTCCTGAGCACCGGAGCTCAGCGCCGGGATGCCTTGCTGCTGGGTCAGACCGGTCGTAAAGACGAAATCCGCGGAGTTATCCGACGTGATTGTCTGCGTAAACCCCCGTTCTCCTGCCCATTGCGTGATGCGATCACGCAGGTTTAGAGTCCGTCCGCCAACTTTCCAGCCCTGATAAGTGAGTTCGACAATCGCGCGCACCGGCCCGGTTGAGATGATCCGCCAAGTACGGCTGTCCACATCGGAGACGTGCTGTGCGACTCCATTGACCCAGCCGGCGACCCCGCCGATGCCAAGCGCGTCCGCAACAAGGTAGATATCGCGGCCATCCGGAGAGTAATTGTGGTAGATGTAGCCCGGCGTTGCGTACCGTTCGAGTTGTAGAGTGGGACGCGCCTTCCCATATAGGTCGATTGCATTGCGTTTATCGAAGTACAGACGAAAGGCATTACGCTTCGATTCCCAGCCGATTCCGTCAATTTTCTTGGTGAAAATCGCGTTTGTACCCGGCTCGTAATCACCGCGAAGACGAAAAATACGGTCCGGAGCCCCCCATGTAATGGTCACAATGCGACTCTGATGTGGCTTTAAATCGATCTGGAAAGCCAGTTCGTCGGGCTTAAAGTCGCCATCCAGGTCGTCAACTTGTGACGGAAGCTCGGTCGCATGTAAGACCGTTGCGTCTTCCGCAATGGTTGAGGCGTCAGTCGCGGTGACGATTTGCGACCCGGCATAGAAGTCGGAGGCGATCTTTTTCAGTTCGGGGATGGACAGAACAATGTTCTCGGCGGGGCGATTGCGGTCGGTTGTATTTGTTATCGCAATCTTGATCGACTTTAGGTGAGGCTCGGCGACCGCCGATGTGGCCAAAATGGAAACAAAGAGGGCGCACCAAGCAACTGCGCTTTTATTTTTCATGTCGTGTATTGGTTTTCTAGAAACGACTTTCCGTCACGCCAAGACCGGCTTCGTCTCGGCGTTGCGAACCTCGCGGACAATAGCCACGTACTGCCTGGCCAATTCCGTGATCTCCGCAGTATTTCCGCTGCTCAAAGCTGCCGCAGAAATGAGTTCTCCGCCGATTCCTAGCGCCGATGCTCCCGCTCGGAGAAAGTCCGCGGCAGTCTTCAGATTGACTCCGCCGGTCGGCACAAGCGCTACTTGCGGCAAAGGTCCGCGCAACGCCTTCAGGTAAGCGGCCCCTCCGACGGCGCTGGCCGGAAACACTTTCACGAAATCTGCTCCCAGCTTCCACGCCGCGATCACCTCCGTGGGCGTAAGCGCGCCGGCCATGATCAACATCCCGGCATCATTCGCGGCCTTGACTGTGTCAGCGTCTAACCCTGGGCTGACCAGAAATTGCGCGCCTTTATCGATGCACTCGCGCGCCGTGCGGGCATCGAGTACGGTGCCCGCTCCGATCAATAACTTCCTTCCGCCATTCTTGGTCAGTTCGGCGATCGCATCCACGGCTCCGGGAACCGTCATCGTGACTTCAACGATCGGAATTCCGCCCAACGCGACGGCTTCCGCGGCTGCAATCGCCTTTTTTGCGGAGGATGCGCGCACTACCGGGACAATTCCTATATCGATTACTCGGCGCCGAACTTCTTCCTTGGTCATCACCGCTCCGTTTGAATGTTGTCGATGTGCGCCGGTTCCAACCTGGGCGCCAGCAGTTGGATCAACAGCAATGCAAAAATGTACGACGATCCCGCAACGAAGAATATCGGCACGTAACTGTGTGTCAATTGCAAGAGAAAGCCGGTGAAGCTGGCAATACACATGCCGCCAACCGCACCACCAAATCCTCCAACGCCGACCACAGATGCGACTGCCCTTCGCGGAAACATGTCGGAAGCAAGCGTGAACATGTTGCACGACCATCCCTGATGCGCCGCGGTTGCCAACCCGATAATCCCAACGACGGGCCAGAGCTGGCCGATTCTAGACACAAACATGACAGGAATCACCGCGAGTGCACAGATGAGCATGGCAGTTTTGCGCGCGCGATTGGCACTCCAACCACGCTTGATCAGACTAGACGATAGCCAACCGCCGCCGACACTACCGACATCCGCAGCCACATAGATAGCGACCAACGGCGGTCCGAGCCCAACGAGTGTGAGGCCATGCGTCGCATTCAGGTACTTCGGCAGCCAGAAAAGGTAGAACCACCAGATTGGGTCCGTCAGGAATTTGCCGAGCACGAACGCCCATGTCTGTCGATGTGGCAGCAGCTTGAGCCACGGTATGTGCGTACTCGGCTCTACCGGATCACTCTGGATATATTGCAACTCAGCCGCTGACAGTCGTGGATGCTCGTCAGGCCTTCTGTAGAACAGCAGCCAACAGACGAGCCACGTCGCGCTGAAGAATCCTGTGAACACAAATGCCCAGCGCCATCCCAGATGAACCGCGACCCACGGAACCGTAAGCGGAGCAATGATGGCGCCAATGTTGGTCCCGGAATTGAAGACGCCGGTTGCGAGAGCGCGCTCTTTTTTCGGAAACCATTCGGTGACGGTCTTAATGCCGGCAGGAAAGTTTCCCGACTCGCCCAACCCCAGCATGAATCGGGCAAAACCGAATCCCAGTACCGAGCTTGCCAGCGCATGTCCCATGGCCGACAAGCTCCAGATTCCGATGGCCACCGCATATCCAACTCGCGTTCCTACGCGATCGACAAAGCGTCCCATCAGCAGCAAGCCAATTGCATACGCGGCCTGGAAAGCAGTGACGATGTAGCCGTACTGGATCTCGTTCCATCCGATGATCTTCTGCAGATAGGGAGCGAGTATCCCCAGAACCTGCCGGTCCATGTAATTGATGGTTGTGGCAAAAAAGAGGAGAGCGCAGATGGTCCAGCGATAGTGCCCGCCGGCTGAGCCTTGCCGAGCTGTCGCAAGATCGGAAGGATTTGGAGCGCAGCCGCTGCCTTCAGTTACGGACGATGTCTGTTGCAATTTGCCACCCGCTCTCCAAGTAGGTTACCGGCCCATCCAGCCGCCATCGATTACCAGAACGTGCCCGTGAATATAGTCTGCGGCGGTCGAAGAAAGAAAGACCGCGCCTCCGCAAATGTCGTTTGGCTCTCCCCACCGCGCTGCGGGAATACGCTCGAGAATCTGAGGACTGCGTAGTTCATCGCATTGCAGAGCCCGAGTGTTGTCGGTGCGCATATAGCCCGGGGCGATCGCATTTACATTAATCCCGTGCGCCGCCCATTCGTTCGCCAATGCCTTCGTAAGTTGCGCCACTGCTCCCTTTGAAGCTGAGTATGCCGGCACTGTAATCCCACCCTGAAACGCGAGCAGCGAAGCAATGTTGATGATCTTTCCTGCGCGTTTCTCGGTCATGAACGCCTGCCCCGCGCACTGACTGAGCTTCCAAACGGAATTGAGGTTGACCTGCAAAATCGCCGTCCAGTCCTCATCAGAATATTCGACGGCCTTTGCGCGCCGAATCGTGCCCGCGTTATTGATCAGAATGTCCACCGGTGCGAACTTTTGCGCGGCATGAAATAACTCTTCGGCCGCTCCGCTCCGCGACAGATCAGCGGTGAGCGGTATTGCCTGCCGTCCCAGTTTCCGCACCGCCGCGCATGTTGCATCTGACGAACGCGAGTTTCCGTGGCACGCAACGTTCGCGCCGGCTTCAGCCAGAGCGATCGCCATCGCGGCCCCTAGTCCGGCTGAAGCTCCGGTAACTAGCGCAGTCTTCCCATCCAGCCTGAATTGATCGAGGATCAAACGCTTACTTTCTGCTCGCTTCTAATCCCGATCCTGACTGGCTGAATTCAGGCTGCACGTTCACGACACCGAACTGACGGTCTTCCTTTTCGCGATGCGCCGCCATGGCCCAGAGAAACCCTATCCTGCAACCGGGAGCGGCGACGTTCGGGTGATAGCCGCGAGGCATGAGCACCGCGTCACCATCGCGCACGATGGTCGCAAGCTCAGGCTCGTTCGTGTTCGTGTAAACAAACTGAATTCCAAATGCGGGAGCGGGCATTTGTGTGTAAACGTACATTTCTTCCAGCATCGCGGCATGTTCGTGCGGCGGCCAACTCGTCCAGTTGCCCGGCTCGGATATCGTCAGGCCGGCGACTAATCGTCCTGCCTGCACGTTCTTGCCGATGAGGATGTTCAAATCGCGAGTGGTTGCAGCTCCGCCAGCGACGAAATGAAGCGACTTATCATCTTTGATGTCTGCGTAGCGAACGATCTGAAGCGGGTAGTCGCCATTGACATCGGCAGAGAACTCCGCGACGTCTGCGGCAGACTTAGTTTCGAGCGTGATGGAAGAGCCTCGAGGGACATAGACGGAATCCCGCTCGCCCAATGTAAATCGCTTGCCTGCCGCACTTGCCTCGACTGTTCCCGACAGGCAGATGAGCGCAGTCTCTTGAACGCCATTACTGAATTCCACCTTTGGCACGGACGAATCGAGGATGATGCGCGCATAGCACAGGTGTTTCATTGTGCTGTTCTGAGGCGTAATGAAGGCCTTGCGACCTTTGTGTCGGTTGGTCGCGCGAAAGACATTCCCCTCGCGGGTAACTGGATCAAACGATGCTGACGATTGAGAAGTCGATAATTGCGAATTCATGCTGTTCCTGTTACAGATGCGAGTACCAAGCTCTAAGTTCGAGGATTCAAGCTGCACATTGCAGGTGCGAGTCTCCAATGTGCAGCCGCATGACGATCCTCCATTCCCTTTCGGGTTCTAGAGCCGCCACAAGTTCAATACGTTAACCGCAAGCCGAGCTGAAGCTGCCGCATCGGTTGAGCGCTCGTAATTTGCCCGAAAGTTGACGTTCCAACCGTGGCGCCGTTGCCGGTGGGCGCGTTCAAACTGACCAGGTTCAAGGCATTCGACGCCTCTGCGCGGAACTGCATGTTAAAGCGCTCGGTTATCTTGAAAGTCCTGAAGATTGCCAGGTCCAGATTTTTGTAGGAAGGTCCGTCGAGGAAGTTACGTGGCGAATTTCCATCTACAGGCTTCCCGGTAACCGGATTGTTCTTGGCAAACGCGACCGTGTTGAACCACTGTCCGGCGCCGGGGTTGGAGACATGCGGATCTCCAATCAACTGCGCGCGGTCGTTGTTTGTGCCATCAAGATTCGCATCAGCGCCGTTCAGCACCGTGAATGGACCACCCGTATGCAATCTCAAAATCGGAGAGATTGACCAGCCGTTGATCACTTGTCCAATAAACCGATTGCCGCCGGTGTAGTAGTCCGGCTGGAAGATCATCGAAACAACTCCCTGATGACGGAAGTCGATGTCTGCTCGCCCTCGGTCAAGGCCCGGATTGTTGAAGTCTTCCGCACCGCCTTGCGCAGTGTTGTTGTCGATCTGCACGCTATCCCATGCTTTGCTATACGCGTACCAGGCATTGAACGACAAGTGCCGCGACGTCCTTTGTTGCGCGCTGATCTGCAGACCGTTGTAAGAGGCAGTCTGGTTGGAACGCAAGGCGAGAATGGATCCAAATGCCGCATCGGGTCGCCGCTGCTGGAAGTTGTTGGCGGTTGCCGTGGCGGTCGCCAATGGATAGTTCGCGTCTGTAGCAAACGGCAAATTATGGCTGAACGAGCCCACATACGCAGCCTGCACGCTCAGGTTGGACGTGACTTGCCGCTGTACCGAAAGGTTGACCTGGTACGTGTACGGCCACCGGAAGTTCGTGGCCGGACCGAAGATCGATCCGCCGCTTACGAATTGTCCGTTATAGGGGAAGGGTGTGCCGCCGGGAAAGTTCACATACGGGTTGGATAGAGTAGCTCCCGTTCCCTTCGCACTGGTGTTGGGAAAGCTGAGCCGAATGGCAAAGGGTTCGAAGTTCGACGTCGTATTCCACTCATTACCCGAAACGCTGCCATAGAAGACTCCAGCTCCAGCGCGGATCGAAGTCTTGCCGTCTCCGAACGGGTCATAGGCAAATCCAATTCGCGGCGAGATGTGGTTGTACTGGATAGGAACGATGCCGCGAGAAATCCCCGGATCTCCAGGAAACAGAATTCCGACCGGGGCTGTCGGACGAATGATCGATTGCACGCCGGGCACAAAAGTTGATTCTTTATTCTGCGGATCTGTCGGCGGCGTCTGGATGTCCCATCGCAGGCCAAGATTCAGCGTCAAGCGAGGATGGATGCGGAAGTCATCTTGCGCAAACAACGCCGTGTACCAGGTATTTGTAAATCCAAAGCTCGGGGCGTCTTGCGAAATCGAATTCGGAATTCCCAGTTCGAAGTCAGCCAAGGCATTCTTTGTGGCCGTCCCGTTAAACCCGAATACTCCATAGTTGTTCAGCAGCGCTTGCTGAATGTCCTTGTCCAGCGACAGCTCTCCGCCGACGCGAATGGCATGTTTTCCATGCGTCCAACTGAAGACATCACGCGCTGAGTAGAAGTTGGTACCTGTGACGGGACCTTGAATGGCCTGAGTGAGATTGAAGAACCCGGTAATCGATATCTGGGCCAGCGACGGGGCGCCTTGCACTTTGATTCCCGAGCCCAAGTCGGCCAGCGTGGTTGCCGGAAGATTCAGCCTGCCTCCAAAGTTCCGTGTGTAACTTAGCCAGGCCTGGTTCACCATCCTGGAATTGATGCTCCAGGTATCGCTGATATTAGCATCGTGTTGCCGCCAATTGAACTGCTGTGTGGACCAGGGGAGCTGATTCGATGCGGTCTGAGTATTTGCATTCGCGCCAGGCACGATGGAGTTGGTGCCACTCGTCTCGAAATAGCTGAAGGTTAGACGCTGGTTATCGGTCAGGTTGTGATCCACTTTGGCGAGAAATTCATCGGTGTTGTACGGGTTCGGCGAGAATCCCTGAAACTGGTTTTTTCCGGCGTTGCTGGTCGGAACAAACTTATTGATGATATTCATCGCAACCGGATCGAGTCTCGTCGTCGGAATCTTATTTGCTGCGAAGGGTTTTCCTGTGGTCGGATCATTCGGCTTGGTCGCCGATTGGGAAAAATCTCCTGCGCGCTCCAGCGCGGTAGGAACGACGCCGCCGGTAAAGAACGTGCTGGTTATCTGCCTCAGCCCTGAATAAGAGCCGAAAAAGAATGTCTTGTCTTTGATGATGGGACCGCCGATGGTTCCGCCAAACTGATTTCGGTGCAGACCTGGAGTCGGTAACTTGGAGCCCCAAATGTTGGCGTTGAAGACGGTGTTGCGATTGAACTCGAACAAGGAACCATGGAAAGCGTTCGTGCCTGACTTGGTAAGCACGTTGATGACGCCATTCTGAAACCGCCCATAATCCGCTGCGTAATTGTTCGTCTGCACGCGGAACTCCTGGATGGCATCAGGATTGGGAAGAATGTTTCCGGTGTTGCGAATTCCGGTCATGTTGATGCCGCCGTCGAGGTAGTAATTCACCGAGCCCGCGCCGGCATCGATTCCGCCATTGATCAACGTTCTCTGCTCGGGATAGCCGAGCACGATGCTGTTGTCGTTTCTCTGCACGCCCGGCACGAGATCCAAAAGGGTGTAAGGATTCCGATTCACGATCGGCAAATCGGTCATCTCTTTGGTCTCAATGGTCCTGCCAATCTCCGAATTGACTGTATTGATCGCGGGAACTTCCGACGTCACTTCGATCGTCTCAGTAGTCTCTCCAATCTGGAGCTGGGCATCGACGCGCGCCGGCTGGTCCGCTTGCAACACGATGCCGGTGCGGACCACTTTCTTGAATCCAGTGGCGCTGATTTCGAGGTTGTAATTTCCAACCGGAAGGAAGTCGAAGCGGTATTCGCCTTGTGCGTTGGTCTGCGCGCTGCGCGTGTAACTCGTGCCGGTGTTGGTGACCGTTACGCGCGCACTCGGGAGGGTGGCGCCGCTATTGTCCGAAACGGTGCCAAGCATGTTCGTAGTCGTAACTTGCGCGAAGCTAGCCGCTGGAACGAGCAGGGCAAGTAAACTGAATAGAAGCGCAAGGGCATGCAGCCCTCTATTTCTACGCTGGCGCATCTTAAGCCTCCGCCTTTCAGGGTCATACCGCATTGCGGTACTTAGTACCGCATTTGCAAACTGACAAACTAAAAGCTCGGCTTCTGCCGAGCTCATTTGCGAAAACCTAGGCCCCGATTACTTGAACATGACCCTCTCTCAACCCGCGATCTCCCACTACGGCCGGGAGCGTTCGCATTCCCAATTCCTTCGACAGCGCATTTGCGATCCCCACTACGGATTGCGCCACCACCGGCACTTTTTCCGGTGTCATGCGAAATGCCGGCCCGGAGACACTGATCGCCGCAATTGGATGGTGGCCAACACTCCAAACCGGAGCACCGACGCAAATGACTCCCTCCTCGTGCTCTTCGTCGTCCATCGCGTATCCCAGCTTGCGTACTTTCGCCAAGTCGGCGCGCAGGTCGAGCAGGGTGGTAATCGTCTTGCGCGTGAGCTGGGCCAGCCCATGCTTTTGTACGGCGCTTTCAATCTGCGCCTCGGGGAGAAAGGCCATGATGGCCTTCCCTACTGCGGTGCAATACGCCGGATTGCGGCGTCCGACACTCGAGGTGAGCCGTACGCTGCGATCGGGCTCGATCTTGTCGAGGTACACGACTTCGCCGTCGTCATAGACGCAGAGATGACCGGTTTCCCCGGTATGCAGCACGGCGCGCTCCAGGAAGGGACGGCTTCGCTCGCGAAGGTCGAGCTGTCCGACGGCCTTAGTGCCGAGCTCGAACAGCTTGAGTCCAAGACGATATTTTCCCGTGCTCGAGTTCTTCTCGATCAGCCGATGGCGCTCCAGCACCATGATCAAACGATGTGCGGTGCTCTTGTGTAACTTCAGTTGTTCGGAGATTTGGACGAGCGTTAAGTCCGGTCCTTGATGCGCTAAAGCCTCAAGCAGGGCCAGGGCGCGATCCAATACCTGAATCTGGTAAGGAGAATTGGCGCCGCGCTTCGTCTTAGTATCTGACACGGCGAGTCATTATATGAGAACAAACTATGCAGTCAAGGGAAATTTTATGGTGTTGTTTCATTCGTCCCATACAAATGCCGACAGCCTTACTCGCCGCCATTTTTAGAAAAGACGAGAAGCAATACTCCTACAAATTGCCGACGGGCACTTTCACGACGAAATACAACAGCGTGCCTTTTACGTCCTTCATCCAATGCGGAACGCCGGCCGGAATCACGATCACGTCGCCTGCCGAGAGCTGGCGCGTCTCTCCACCTTCGATCGAAGAGCCGCGAGGCTCGTCGGGATTCTTGGCAGTCTCGCCAATGACCTTCCCGCCGGTCACCAGCGTCGTACTTCCCTGCACGATGTAAAAGACGTCCGTGAGCTTCTTATGAATCTCGACATTTCCCGGCTCAGTTCTTCGGGCCGTCATCACTTTGTAGTTCACGCCTTCCGCGAGAGTTCCGCCTTTGGCAAATGCGGCAGTGACATCAGCGGCCGGAAAATACTTCACTGCATTTTCGTCAGACGACGCGGACGAGTTCGCCCCGGCTGAGCCTTGCTGTTGTGCGATGAGGGCTAAAGACGCCACCATGGACATGGCCATCAGAATCAATCTGCTTGTCATTTGTAATGAGCCTTTCGAAGATAATTACGGCAACAGCTCAAGCTGCTAAGGTTGCAGCAGGCCATCGAGTTTACGCGAACCGCGCAGCCCTGTGTTCCGATTCTTAAAGTCAATCGATGAAACCGGTAGAGAAAACCAGCGTGGTAAGAGTTTCATTTGACGAACTTTCCCAGTTATTGGAAAGCATTCTTCTCCGGCTCCGCTTCAGCGAAGATCGCGCGAGTTTGTGTGCCCGACTCTTCGCCGAGACCAGCCGCGACGGCGTTTATTCGCACGGAGTAAGCAGGTTTCCGCGATTTGTGCGAGCGATCCGCAATGGCATTGTGGATGTGCATGCCTCCGCGGAGGTCGTCGAACGTTTCGGCGCGTTGGAGCGCTGGAATGGAAATGCCGGCCCTGGAAACCTCAACGCGCATAAGTGTATGAATCGTGCGATTGAACTCTCCCGCGAGGTGGGAATCGGCTGCGTAGCTCTCGCGAATACCAACCACTGGATGCGTGGCGGTGCCTATGGCTGGCAAGCCGCCAATGCCGGCGTGATCGGAATCTGCTGGACGAACACAATGCCCAACCTGCCGCCGTGGGGTGGAAGTCACCCCGCGCTTGGCAACAATCCACTCATCATTGCCGTTCCCCGAGCCGAAGGCCACATCGTTCTCGATATGGCAATGTCACAGTTTTCGTATGGCGCTCTCGAGTCATTTCGCATGCGCGGCGAGATGCTGCCTGTACCTGGTGGGTTCACGCGCGCCGGCGAACTAACGCGAGACCCAGCGGCCATCGAGCAGTCGAATCGGCCATTGCCGATTGGTTATTGGAAGGGCTCGGGGCTCGCGTTGATGTTGGATTTGCTTGCGGCCATTCTCTCTGCCGGAACGGCGACGCACCAGATTCCCGCCGATCCGGAGCGCGAATCTGGTCTCTCGCAAGTCTTCATCGCCATCGATCCAGCATCCATCGACACAGCGGACGTAGCGAACACGGTAGCGCGAGATACCCTGGCCTGGTTGCAAAGTTCCTCGCCCGGGGAGCACGTCCGTTATCCGGGCGAACAAGTCCTCAAGGCGCGCAAGGAAAATTCAGAAGCAGGTATACCGGTTGCGTCGTCACTCTGGGACGAACTGCAGCAGATGCTGCGTTCACTGGAACATGTCTGATTGAGGAACAGCCGTGGCCCCGGCGCCTGGACACGTCATAAGAGCGAGCACATTGCAGATGGTTCGCAGCGTGTTCTGGTGTTGATAGAACGTTCCAGATTGAAATCCGGCCTTCACCTTCGATCCTACGGCAACAAAGGCAACATGACCGCCGCCATTCCGAGGATCGATTTGGAACGCCTCGTCGAATACCACGAGTAGCAGGCCGTTGTTCTGGAACTGAGAACTCGAGAGCAGCGGGCCGATATTGGTGCTCAACCACTGGTCGGCACGGCTGAGGCGGTCGCTGTCGTTACAAAGCAGCGAACCGTCTGGACAATCGTGAGCGTCATTGCGCAAGTTTGGAACTACGAAGCTGAAGTTTGGCAACGTTCCATGGGTCATGTCAACCGCAAATTGTGTAAACGGGACGAGGTTTGCCGCGTTGCTCTGAACGTCACTGAAATACGCGAACGGGTTGTGGTCCCGCATGTAATTGTTGACGCTCGGGCCGAGATATCCGACCGCAGGCATATCTTCCGCATAAGACTTCCAAGTCTTACCCGCAGCATTAATCTCACGCGCGAGATTGTCGTCGGAGATAAATCCAACGAAGCTGTCGTTTGTAGTCGCCATAGCGCCGGTTGTGAGCTCAAGATAATTTCCTATCGACGGATGGATATTCGCGTAGTACTGAGTGGCCAGAGCTCCGCGTTGCGCCAGGCTATTCAGGAAGGGCATGCTCGAGCTGCCAATCACCTGCTCGTATCCATGATTCTCCTCGACGACTAACACCACGGGGCCTGCACTGACCGGCGCCGGGGCTGGTGGCGAACCCGCGGCAGGCGCAGGATTTGCTGGAGGATTATTGCTCGTTGAGGTAAGCCGGCCGCTGCCACCGCATCCTGCAAGGAGAACTGCGGCGCCGACCAGCAACGTTCTTACAACACCCTTTACACCTGTGTGAGAGATGATGGAATTCATTCTCTTTTTTTGAGATTGAGCAAACCTGTCTCGGGTTGGCGATAGTCGCCGACATTGACGCACGCCAGAACTGCTGCCGCTTCGCGAGTTGCTGATGATCTACTTTGGACAGCTCTGCAACGCCACCTGAAGTACCTGGTCAGAGCAGCACAGCGATAAATGTGCTCGTGATCCAGAGCCGGGACCAGAGCAGAGAACACTCTTAGATTAGAATATAGCAGCGCACCTCAGCGGAGAGATGGCCGAGTGGCTGAAGGCGCACGCTTGGAAAGCGTGTATAGGGGAAACCCTATCCAGGGTTCGAATCCCTGTCTCTCCGCCATTGTTTCAAAGCTTTCGACGAGCTCGAATCAGCCACAAATCAATTGGCCATAACCCACCGCAAGACGCACAGGTTCGGGTTTCGTCCAAGCGAGCCCCCAAAATCAATGCGACTTTAAGCCTTCTTGAGTCATCGTTTGTCGTGGAAGTCGTTGTGCCCGGCGAAGCCTAGCCGGAGCCTTACTGAGGGCACATGAGCAGCGCGGCGCGGACACCCGGTGACATCAACACGCAGCGATACGAAGCGGTGCTTCGCGTCAGCGAGGCGCTCACTGCGTGTCACGGACCTGAAGAGTTAGCGAGCAGTCTTGCAGATGCGCTGGCCAACTTCTGGCACTTCGACCAGCTATTTCTTCTTGTGTTGAAGGAAAACTCGAAAGAAATTGAGTCTGCCGTCCTTGCTCATGGGCAAGTGACCTTGCCTGATCTCCCCGTGGAAGACTTGCCAAGCTGGCAGGCTTTCGACCGCCAGGACCTTCTTTATATTGCCGATTGGAGCACGGAAGAGCGATTTCCTCGATATAAGGAGTGGGCCAAGACAGTGGGACGCAAGTTAGGCTCCACCATCAGCCTACCGCTGACCACTCCGCATCGCCGATTGGGCGCTTTCGGATTCACTCGTGAGACAGCAGGCGCATACAGCGATGAAGACATAGTTTTCCTGCGGCTGATCGGACGTGTAGTCGCGTTTGCACTCGATGATGGTCTTAATCTGCGGCGGGCGCATGATGCGCAAAAGTGCTTGCAATACCAAAACGATCGCCTGCAGTTGCTTTTGAACCTTAGCAAGCGCATCACCTCAAATCTGGAGCTTCGGGAATTGTTGCGTGCCGTGGCGGCAAATATCCGGGAAGTCATGCAGTGTGATGCAGTGGCTGTTTCCCTCTCGGACGCCGCAGCGGGGAAGTTCAGGTTATATGCCCTCGATTTTCCTCACGGCAAAGGGTGCATTAAAGAAGAGCAGGTCGTCACAATAACCGGCGCGGCTAAGCGCGTTCTCGAAACATTGAAGCCGGCAATCGTTAATTACTTTGAGGCTGACGATATCCCGCCTGAGATATACGAGAAAGCACTCGGTGAAGGACTAAAGAGTACATGTCTGATACCACTGGTGAATCGAAGTCGAGCGCTCGGAATCTTGACGATTTCGCGGGTTACTGAGGCTTCTTTCACGCCACAAGATATCGAATTCCTCTCCCAGGCTGCAGGACAGATAGCAATCGCAATTGAAAATGCAATAACGTTCGAAGAAGTTTCCACGTTACGAGACAAGCTCGCGCAGGAAAAGCTCTATCTCGAGGAAGAGATTCGCAGCGAGATGGGCTTTGAGCAGATCGTCGGAAACAGCACAGCGTTAAAACATGTGTTGGAGCTGGTTAACACAGTCGCTCCCACTGATTCCACAGTCTTGCTGCTCGGTGAAACCGGGACGGGAAAGGAATTGATCGCACGGGCGATTCACGAACATAGCCGACGAAAGGACCGGACCTTCGTGAAGCTGAACTGCGCTGCGATTCCTACCGG
>CAZLIE010000001.1:0-81835 GCA_964559345.1 uncultured Terriglobales bacterium | reverse complement strand
GCGAGCGCCACCGCTTGCAATGCGAGCGCGCATTGAATGCCTTCGATGGTTGGCGGCAGTCAAATGCGACGGTCAGCAGTTTTGCAAGCGCACCGCTTTTGCATGAAGATTAGCCCGCTTCAGCACAGCGGCTAAGCCGGATTTCTCTCCCTTCATACGGCACGAGTGAACTCGTACCCTGACACGAAGCTTTTTGCTATTGAGCTTCGTGTCAGGGCATGGCTTCGAGCCACGCCGTTAAGTTCCTCAAACAATTTGGCTTCAGCCGCTGCGCACAGCACTCACCGGGGTCTGTCCTTCAAAAATTCACCCCGGGGCAGCTCGCGCCAATGTACGCCAGCGGCTCTCGACATGCGCTTGATGGCAAGCTACATGAAAATGGTTGCAAGGGAAGTTTTCCACTGACTGGGGTTGAGCAATAGGCAAAATTTTCCCAAATCTATCGGTCCGCAACCAGCCTCTACTAACAAAATCAGGAACTTAACACTCTGGCCTATGAACTGCTTTTGCGACAGGGCATGTTGCGGGAGGACGAAGTGCCCGAGCGAAGCAATCGTGCAATTGAAATTATGCGATCAGCTTTGCCCGAAGAGCGGCAGGTGTCGCGTGTGCACATGACTCTTCCGGCAACGATAAATTGCCCCTCTCTCGACTGCCATAATCGGCTCGCCATCGTTCGCGATCTCAGCACTTGTGGAGTCTTTTTCTATTCCGAACTGGATGCGAGAGTGGGCGCGAAGATCAGCGTGCAATTCATGCTTTCTGCTTTTGGGAAAAATATCCGGATGGTTTGCGAAGGTTCGATTGTTCGCGTAGAGCACTTTCCGCAGGGTGCGGCCACCGGAGTTGCAGTCTCATTCCAGCGCTGCAACATGGCAGCCGCAGAACCCGCCTGAAAGCCTTTTACTTGCTGTTGGCCGCAGCGTCTCTCGCCTTGATGAAATCGTCGAGATTGCTTTTATCGATCAAGATGGCGCCAGTATCCACATTCGCTGGAATCGGCGCGTAAGGATCCTGCGCCCAATTCACCGTCAGAGATTTCGGCGCGTGATGATGCAGATCGTCGAGCATCATGGTGCCCACGTAAGTCATGGTAGCCGGGCGTTGTGCGATGGTCGCGGCGATTATGCCGTCGCGAATCGCATCGAGCGTTTCCTGGTCGGTATCCATGGCAACGATCAAGCGGTCCGTGGCTTTGTATCGCTTGACCACCTCAGCGACTTCTTTCCCGGCAGCCGCTTCGAGACAAATGAAACCGTCCACTTTGTCGCCGCCCTTTTTAGCCAGTGAGGCCTCGGCAGCATCAAAAGCCGCCGTGGGCTGGCCATGTATGTCCACCACCTGCACAATTCTCATTTGTGGATGAGTCGAGAAAGCCTCGCGATAACCGTGCAGGCGCTCCTCTAGATTCGCCTGTCCCGGCATGGTGAAGACCACAAAATTGCCTTTTCCATTGCTGCGCTTGACGACCACCTGCCCGCCTAATTGTCCAGCCTGATAATTATTTGTCCCGATGTAGAAGAGCCGTTTGCTGTCCGGCGCGTCGGAGTCAACGGTGATGACGGGAATGCCAGCTTCGATTGCCCGGTTAATTTCCGGCGTCATTAGTTTAGGATCGGTGGGCGAAACGAGAATACCCGCCGGCTTGGCGGCTATGGCGTTACGGAACGCCTGCACTTCCGCTTGCGCATCGTAGCTGTCCGGTCCTGCGAACTGGCTTTGCACCCCCATCGCATGCGTCGCCTGCCGCAGGCCGGTGGCAGCAGCCTGCCAGTATGGGAGCTGGATGTTCGCTGAAACCAGGTAGTACTTCTCTTTGTCATCGTGATATCCGCACCCGGTAAGCGAGGCAGCGATCACGATCAATGACAACGTGAAAGAAAGCAGCCGAAGTTTACGCATACATCCTCCACAGCCAAATAAGTTTTGTAGGAAAGCGGAGGGATTCTACCAGATTGGAGACCGCACCCTAGTGCCATTGTCTCGTGCCGTATCTCGCGGCACGAGTTCACAATGTCTTGCGAACCGTCGACCCTACTCGTAGGCCAACGCGTCGATCGGATCCTTCTGCGCAGCCTTGAAGGCCGGATACAGTGCGCCAATCATCGCGCCGACAACTGCGATCACCGCAGCCTTCCACACCCAGTGGTTGGCGCCTACTTCGACGCGCAGGGTCGGGAAGCGCGCGAGCAGTCCTCTGCCCGTGGCAAAGCTGATCGCTACACCCAATGCAACTCCGGCGATTGTAAGAATGACCGTTTCCCGAAGGATGGTGTTCACGATGTAAGTCTTGGAGGCTCCCAAGGCTTTTAAAATGCCGATTTCGCGAGTGCGTTCCATCACGGCTGTGTACATCGACTGGAAGATAACGATGAAGCCGATGCAGACGGCAATCCCAATCACGACGTTCACGGTCACGGAGAATCCGGGCAGACGCGCGGGCGTCACCAGGCTGAGCCACTCCTCCATCGACGTCACGACGTACTGGCTCATGCCCGGTACCTTCATCACTTCATGGCGGAAGGCCGGGAAGTTGTTGGGATCGTCGAGCTTCACGTAAAAAATCGAGGCTTTGCCCTCCGCTCCGGTGAGCTCCTGCAGCGTCGTAATCGGCAGAAACTTGCGGCCGCCTTTGCCGTGCTCGACGATTCCGCTGATGCGGAAATCGTGGTCGAGTAGTCGTGTAGTGCTGCCGCCTTTCACGTGTGCTGAGTTGGCAAAGTAATCATCAACAATGATGTCATTCGGTCCCTGAAATGGTCCGCCCACAATGAAGTGGAATGGAGATCCCAGAGAGTTGTAGCTATTAATGTCGATCCCATAGATGGTTTCAAGCGCACCAGACGTTACCGACTGCAGAAGGACTGGTGCGACCGCCTTAACGTGCGGCAGTTTGCGCAAAACATCAGCCACTTTGATTGACGCGGGGGCGCCGCTGGCACTGAGGAGGTTCGAAGATCCCGGCGGACGAACCATGGCGTCGGCCCCAATCCCTGCCTGGCGCTGTTTCTGGTCATCGAGAAGGCCGAACATTAGGCCCACGATCACCAGCATGAGCGTCACCTCGACGGCAATCGCGAAGATGCTGATCAGCGATCGAATCGGGCGATGAATCAGGTTGGAGACGATCAGTTTGTTCATGAATGCATTCTAGAGGAGAACCAGTCAGATCAGCCGCGACCGACCAACAACCGCGCTATTTCTCGGTTTTGAGAACCTCTGCCTCCAAGCTCCCCTTGGCGAGCCGCACTTTCAGCACGTCTCCGCGTGAAACCTGCGCGGAGTCAGCGACCGGTTTGCCTGCGCGATCGAAGACCACCGCGTAGCCACGTTCGAGAATATTCAACGGTGAGAGTGCGTCAAGCCGCGCAGACATCTGCTCCCAGCGCGCGCGCCGGTTGAAAAGCAGAGTTCTAATGGACCGGGGAAGCTGCGCGGAAACCGACTGTAGCTCGCGTCTCATGCCATGGAACACACGCCGCAAATCGTGGTGGCGAACGCCGAGCGCTGCGAGTTCAAGACGGCGGCGATAAGCCTGCAGCAGGTCGCGCTGTCTCGCCTGCATCCGACTGGAGACATCGTCGAGCCGCTGCTGACGCCGCCGAATCGCATCTGTGATGCGGATGTGCGCGCGATGCTCTCCGATCTCCTGAAAAGTCTTCCGCTTGAGCATGAGCCGATAACGAATGCCATGTTCCAGGCGGCGATCGAGAGCGCCGATCTGCTCTTCGATCTGGCGCCGCGCCGAGATGACCATCTCTGCTGCTGCCGAAGGCGTAGGCGCGCGCAGGTCGGCGACGAAGTCGGCAATGGTGAAATCGGTCTCATGTCCGATCGCGGAGATCACCGGCAACTCCGAGGCGATAATCACTCGCGCGAGTCCTTCGTCGTTGAACGCCGCAAGATCCTCGAGCGAACCGCCGCCGCGCGCAATCACGATTACGTCCACCCGGCGCGAGCGATTGAACCAGCGCACGCCCGCGCTCACCTCGCTCGCGGCCGCTTCGCCCTGCACCTGCGCGGGATAAATCAGAATTCCCGCTGTGGCATGGCGTCGGCGAAGCACATTCAGCATGTCATGTATGGCGGCGCCGCGCGGTGAAGTGATCACCCCGATCGAGCGCGGCAGCATTGGAATCGACTTTTTGCGCGACTGGTCAAACAGACCTTCGCTAGTCAGCTTGGCCTTGAGTTGCTCGAATGCGATCTGCAGCGCTCCGGCACCCTTCGGCTCGAGATACTCGGCGATCAATTGCAACTCGCCTCGACCCTCGTACACGCTGACCCGTCCGCGCGCGACGATTTCCATGCCGTTTGCTGGACGAAAGCGCAGCAGGCGCGCCTGCGTGCGGAACATCACGACGCGAAGCTGGGCCTCGCCATCTTTCAAGGTGAAGTAAAGATGTCCGGACTCTGCCGAACGATGGTTGGAAATCTCGCCTCCGATCCATACATCCGTGTACTCGCGTTCCATTTGGGTGCGCACTGTGCCGACGAGGTCGCGGACAGTCCAGACGCGCCGCTGGGGCTGGAAGCTGAAGCCGAGTTGTTCGAGGGTGGACATTCGGAGTTGTAAGGATAATCGTGAATCGTTCAGCGCATGAATCTGTTCACAATCCAAAGGATGAAGCTCAAGAGAATGCTTAGGACGATGCAGGTAGTGATCGGAAAAAATACTGCAGTGTTCTTTCCGCGATACGCGATGTCGCCGGGCAGCCGTCCAAGCGGAAAATTGAACCTCCCGGCGACCAGCACCAGCAAGCCAATGAGGATAAGCAGGCCGCCAGCGCCGATCAGCAATTTTCCGAAAGAGCTCACGCAGACATTCTAGAACGGCAGTGGCGTTGACAGTCCCGGCGATGCACGGTCGCATTCCGACAGTAGCTCACATGCCCGGCATTTGCACGACGCTGTAAACTGATCCTCCTTAAGATCGCTGGTCCGAGTGGACCGAAACCCAGGAGTGCACCGTGAAACAAAAGGTCGCCTTAGCCGCCGTTGTCATTCTCCTTTGTGGTTCAGCTCTCGCCGCTAAAAGCAAGCAGGTGAGTTACAAGAGCGGTGACGAAACCGTTCACGGAATCCTGTACACACCATCGTCCGTCGGAGCTGTAAAGCTGCCGGGCATTGTGGTCATTCACGAATTTTGGGGGCTGAACGATTGGGTGAAGCAACAGGCCGAGCATCTCGCCGATCAGGGGTACGCGGCACTGGCCATCGATCTCTATCGTGGAAAAGTTGCCACCAGTCCAGACGAGGCGCATGAACTTATGCGCGGAGTTCCACCGGACCGAGCCACTCGCGATTTACTCGCCGCAGCCAATTACCTGCGCTCGCAATCGAACGTCGATCCCAACCGGGTAGGCTCAATCGGATGGTGCATGGGTGGGGGCTACTCACTCGATCTCGCGCTGAATGATCCCAAGCTGGCAGCCGCGGTGATCAATTATGGTCACTTGGCTACCGATCCGGCGAGCATCGCGAAAATTCATGCGGCAATCCTCGGCAACTTCGGCGGCCTCGATCAGGGGATTCCGGCGGCTGATGTGCGCAAGTTTGCAACGGAATTGAAGCAGGCGGGCAAGCAAGCGGACATCAAAATCTATGATGATGCGGGACACGCGTTCGAAAATCCCAATAACAAAGCCGGCTACAAGCCGGAGGACACACAAGACGCCATGCGACGCACCGACCAGTTTTTCGCCAGCAATCTGAAGCGTTAGCGAGAATGTTGGATCGAGCTAGTGAGCTGCCTGAAATCTACTTGGCAGGAGAAGAGTCGCTTCCGAGGCTTCGTGTCAGGGCATCGCTTTGAGCCATGCCGTTAAGCATTGAAATGATCCGTCTTTAGCCGCGGCGGTTGAGAGTGCAGTACCCAGCGGCTAAAGCCGGATTTTTGTCGAGTCAAACGGCACGAGTAAACTCGTGCCCTGACACAAAGCGTTGGTCAGTCGTTCGTAGTGGGTTGGGTTTGGTTGACGTGGTTCCGTCCGGGCTTTCGATCTTGTCATCACTGCCAGCAAAAAAAAAGCGCGGGCGAAGGCGCCCGCATCCAGGTTGACTTTCTATTGCACGCGCACAGCAGCAGTTTTCTCTTGCATCAACTTCAGCACATAAGGAACGCTGAACAGCACCGGCGTGAAGATCAGATCAGAGGCGAGCGTCCCGCGGAAGAAGGGGATTGCCACGGTGTAGCACTGCACCAATCCGGCAAACGTCTTGGCGTAGAGATCCTGAAAGAGCCAGGTGCCGAAGTTGCTGACGATGAAGAAGGAGATAGCGGAACCCAGCGAGGCGCCAACTACGCGAATCGGATCGGCCTTGCGTGCCAGCATATATCCAATTCCCATCGCCACCACGTACCACGCCCAGGTCACAAGATGATCGGGGCTGACGCTCATTCCATAATGGACGCGGGTGAGGTACACATCGCAGGCCGCGAACATCGCGAGCGCCGCAGCCCATTCCTTGCGCGGTCGGGTTGCACCGAAAAACAACAGCGCCGCGCCCACCGGCGTGAGGTGCCACGAATGCGGCAACAAACGGATTGCGACGGCAATGATGACGAACAGATAAGCCAGCATGTTCACCTCGTAAATCTCTAAACTGCCATTGTCGTTTCCGGACGCGACTCGCGTCAACGGGCGCCTAAGGCTTTTCTTGAAGGTCTCCGATTTGCATCATTATCACGCGCAGGTTTCGGTCAAGCGCGACGAGCGCGCTGAGGGGATGGCGACCGCGAGGCTGCTGTCCGAAGGCGAAAGGCGAATACTCGAAACGCAAGTCGCGAAAGAGCACCACGTAGCCCTGCTCCGGGGGCAGCACCGGCTGCGCCTCGACCACCGGGAAGCGCGACCAATCCAGATACGCCTGACCGAGCGGCGACCTCTTCGCTGCCAGCGTTACCGGCGTATCGGCCGGCTTGTACAGTAACTGCGCTCGATCCAGCGGATCGGCGTTGCGATCGCGGAGATCCAGCGGGGTCTTGGCGTACAAGCTCTCCGTCTCTGTGAGGCCTTGCCAGAGGAATGGGTTTACTGGATAGGGCATCGCCGCCGGCCTGCGTACGACCTCGTTCCGATAGTCGGTCGATCCGACCAGAGTGACGGCCTTTCGATGCTCGTAGTCACGTAGCCACCACATTGCGCAGATCGCAATCAGGGCAAGCGCGGCGGGCCAACGGGCACGAAACTTCGCACGATGCTCTCCGATTTCGGATCCGACCAGCGAAAAGATGGCCGGCAAGACTAGACCGGCAATTAGCAATACCAGCATTACCGGCTCGATGATGAACACAATGTCCCACGAGTACCAGCGCCAGTTGAATGGCAGGAAGGGACGTATGCCGTAATTGTTCGTGAAATCGAGCAGGATATGGCTGAGCACTGCAAGCAGGCCGAAGCCGAACAGTACGCCCCAGCGCGGCGGGATGGCCGGTGGTCTGCCGCGTTTCAACCGCCATCGGTGGAACACATAGACGAATCCAAGTACCATTGCCGCATCCACCGGCGCACCTATAAACGAGTGTGTCAATCCGCGATGATGCGCCATCGCTTCGACTGGTCCTTTGAATTCCCAGAGGATGTCAACATCAGGGAATTCAGCTGTGAGGGTTAGCATCAGCGTGGCGTAAGCGGTTTTTCGGTTGAGGCCCGCGCGACCGAGAGACGCTCCGGTGAGGAAGTGAGTGATCGGTTCCATTCAGTGGATCAGGTAGCTGGACGGCGCGGACATTTAGACTTGCATTGTATCGTCTGCTCTGGCGACTCAAAGCGCTTGTCTTCAGCAGTAGTTGTGGTATGTTCTTGCGCATTCCCGCCGGTCTGAACTGTGATGAAACGATTCTTCGAACGCGAGGCACCTAAGCGCGATTTGCGCATCCCAAGGCCTTCGGTTCTGCCCAGCGACGCCGAGCTAACCGTCTCCGCGTTGTACAAGGGATCGCGAATTGGCGGGGATTTCTACGAATTTCTATCCCTGAGCGACACCCGCATGCTCTTCCTTCTGGCAGACATTGCGGGGCGTCGGGATGAAGCGCTGAACATCGCTGCCTCCGTGCAGGACATGATGCGCGAGCGAGCTCCGGAATTGTTGTCGGATCCCGAAGGCAATGTGGCCGAAGGTGTTACTGCGCTCACGATTGAGCTGAATCGTACGGTGATGTCAGTGGCCGGCGGTGTCCGTCCGGCTCCCGCGTTTCTGGGATGTCTCGATGAGCAGTTCGGGCTCATGCATTATGTCAGCGCCGGTCACACGCCCGCATTCGTAAAGGACGCGCAAGGATTGGCGCAGCTCGACCCCTCGGGTCTGCCACTCGGGCTCTTCTCCCATTCGACTCACGATGCGCAGGTTTCTGTGGTGCAGCCCGGCGCCTCGGTCGTGCTGGTCTCGAAAGGATTGGTCGAGATCACCGCCGGCAAACAGGAATTCGGCATTGAGAGAGTGCGCGAGTTGCTCGAATCACGCAGCTTTCATTCTGCGCAGGACCTCTGTCATGAGGTGCTGGAACGCGCCGTGAAGTTCTCGGAGCAGCCGTCGTCGTTCGGGCCGCAGTTTCATATCCCCGGATTCAAATCCAGCACTGAACCGAATGACCTGACGGTTGTCTGCCTGATGCGTATGGCGCATCAAATGGCCGCGATGGCATAGGTTTTCTCGTTGCAAGGCGGGCAATCAGCAGTTTTTTACTTTTTCGCAGAACTCCACCAGCGCCAGCCGATCTTTCATGGTGAGATTCAGGAATTCAATTCCCACACGATCTCCCTCGGCGTGCCGAACTACGCCTTTTACCCTGACCCATGAGCGGTCTGTCCGCAGACGGTAAGCGACCTCGATCTCAGTCTGGAGAGGCAGAGGCTTGTCGCAGGCAATCTTCAGGCCGCCCTCGCTGATATCGAAAGCCTGAACCAGCACGGATTCGGCAGCCCAACTGAGCCGGACTTCGATCTGGGTCGCCCAGCGCGGGAAGGCGCGACGATTGGGTTTGTGGCGTTCCGGGCGGAATCCTGAGTCTTTTTGTGTGGGAGCGGGCACGGCTACCTTATCATAGACCAGAGTAGTTTCTGCCGTGAATCCGGCATCGTTGCGCATGAAAGCTGTAGAATTACAGCATCCGCCAACTTATGAAACCCAAGTACCTGGTCACCTTTTTTGCTGTGTTTGCGCTGTGCTTATCGCTCTCCGCCGACACCGTCGTCGAGGAGATCATCGCCCGAGTCAACGATCTCATCATCACGCGCTCTGAATTCCAGAAGAGCAAGGACCAGCTACAGCAGGAGCTCAAGCAGCAGAACATCGCGGAAACCGATCCTCGCGTGAAGGAAAAAGATAAGGATGTTCTGCGCGATTTGATCGATCAGCAACTGCTCATCGAAAAAGGGAAGGACCTCGGAATCACGGGCGACACCGAAGTCGTGAAGCGGCTCGACGATCTCCGCAAGCAACTGAAGCTGGAGAGCATGGACGATCTCGAGAAGGAAGCGCAGAAGCAGGGTGTCTCATTTGAAGACTTCAAGCAGGAGATGCGGAACCAGATCATCACGCAGCAAGTGATTAGCCACGAAGTGGCGCCGAGGATCCAGATTACGCAGGCGGATATCCAGCAGTTTTACGATCAGCACAAGAAGGATTTTGAGCAGCCGGAGGCAGTCGATCTTTCAGAGATTTTGATTTCAACCGGAGCGGCCAATGTAAGCGTTGATCCAAATGCTCCGGCGCCGCCTGAGGATCCCGCGAAAGTTGCCGCCGCCGAGGAAAAGGCCAAGCAGTTGCTCGCGGCCATCAAGGCTGGCAGCAAGTTTGACGAAGTCGCGAAGAAATCATCGGATGGTCCCACCGCCGAACAGGGCGGCGAACTCGGCGCATTCAAGCGCGGGACGCTGGCGAAAGAGCTCGAAGATCTGACGTTCGGGATGAAGCCGGGGGCCGTCTCTGACGTGATTCGCACGAAACAGGGCTTCGTAATCCTGAAGGTGAACGAGCACACGCAGGCGGGACTCGCTCCCATGAAGCAGGTGGAAAACCGAATTCAGGACGCACTCTACTATCAAAAGCTGCAGCCCGCGTTGCGCACTTACCTCACGAAGCTTCGCGAAGAGGCATACATCGACATCAAGCCGGGCTACACCGATACTGGCGCCAGTCCAAACGAGACGAAACCGATCTACACCGCCGCGTCCGACACTGGCCCAGCGAAGAAAGCAAAAAAGAAAAAGAAACTCGGAATTCTCTAGCCGAGACTCGCAACATTGCTCGACTCGGATGACTCGCAAATAGGTTGATAGCGTTGTCCACTATCTGATTGAGATGATGCCGAGCGTAGCGAGGCAAGACTCGTGTCAGGCACGAGTTCACTGGTGCCGCTTGAGCCGCACCAGAAATCCGACTTTAGCCGCTGGAAAGAGTATTTCCCGGACTCCTAAAAAGCGTTTTGTCCCTATTTTCCACTTCAGCCTTGAACCCGAATCAAAGTAGAATCGCCTTTCCGGGTGGGCCATGAAGCAGTTCTTCATCAACGACGCAGCGGCAAATGAGAACCAGGTCATCACCTCCTCTTTTTTGGTTTCCTCAAAACAGGTCAAGCCGAAGAAGACCGGCGACGTTTACCTCGCGCTCACGCTGTGCGACCGCAGCGGACAGATCGATGCCAAGATGTGGGACAACGTCTCTGATGCGATCGACGTCTTCGAGCAAGACGATTTCGTAAAGATTCGCGGCCTCATCAACAAGTATTCGAACCGCTTCCAGCTCACAATCCACAAGCTGCGCCGGATGGACGACTCCGAAGTCGAGTACTGCGACTATCTCCCGAAGACGAACAAAGACGTCGATGGGATGTGGCGCGCGGTCGCGGGCTATGTGGAAAGTCTTCAGAATTCATATCTGAAGAGCCTTCTCGAAGCCGTTATGGGTGACCCGCAAATTGCCGAGGCCTACAAGCTTGCTCCCGCGGCGAAGTCACTTCATCACGCTTTCATCGGCGGATTGCTCGAGCATGTGGTCTCACTGATGAAGCTCTGCGACACGGTTGCGCCGCTGTATCCGCACATCAATCGCGATCTGCTGCTTACCGGCGCGTTCCTGCACGACGTTGGCAAGATTCACGAGCTGAATTACCAGCGCTCTTTTTCCTACACGACCAAAGGCCAGTTGCTCGGGCACATGATCATCGAACTCGAAATGCTGCACGAGAAGATCGCTCTCGTCCCAGGATTTCCAGGCGAGCTCAAAACGCTGATCGAGCATTTGATCATCAGCCATCATGGGAAATATGAGTTCGGCTCACCCAAGCTCCCGATGTTCCCCGAAGCCCTCATGCTGCACTATCTCGACGATCTAGATTCCAAGATGGAAAGCATGCGCGCGCATTTCGAGCGTGATCCCGCGGCGGAGTGGACCGGCTACAACGGTTCGCTCGGGCGCACATTGCTCAACTCTGAGGTTGTGCTCGCGAAGCTGGCCGCCGGCGCTGAGCAGCCAACAATCGTTGAGCAGTCGGCAATCAAAGCGGAAGAATTCGGCGAACTCGCCGTTCTGAAGGCTGCCGCAGGCGACAGCTCCGATCTCTAGATCGGCCGGCTCCATTTTTACAACCTCCACGCTGCGCATGGCCATCTCCTGTGAAGGAGAATCCATGACACACCAGCGAAAATCTGAGCTGAACCGCTTTATCTCCGACGGTGTAATGGACGACATTCCCTACGGCGTTCCAAGCGATGATTTGCATCCTGACGGAGAGCCCCACCCAGACCTTCTGCCGCCCAGGGCTCAGGACGAGGCCATCCCACCCAAAGCATCAATCGATTGGGGAGAACCGTCGGGCGAAGAGATAATCGTGCACTCAGAAGAGAAGAAGAAGAAGGACAAAGCGGCGTAGCGGATTCGGAATTGTCGAACTAGACTGGCGCTGTTCCCGCGCCGACACTGTCACTGTGTGGGGCATGCCGCCGTGGACGTTGTGACACGCCCTTCTCGATCTTGTCGTTGATGCGCGTCTCTGCAAACTGCGCGGCCACGCGGATTGCATTCTTGATCGCGTTTGAATTCGACGATCCGTGTCCAACGATGCACACGCCCTTTAGTCCCAGCAGAGGTGCGCCGCCGTACTCAGCGTAATCGAGACGCTTCTTGAAATCTTCAAAAGCCCGTCGCGAAAGCAAGAAGCCTACCTGCGAGCTGATCGTGGACTTCAACGATTCCTTCAGCAGATAACGGACGGTGGTGACCAGTCCTTCGGAAACCTTCAGCGCGACATTGCCCACGAAGCCATCGCAGACGATTACATCGATCTCGCCGTTGTAGAGATCGCGTCCTTCGACGTTCCCAACGAAGTTGAGCGGAAGCTGCTTCAGCAGTGTGTAGGCTTCGCGCGTGAGTTCGTTGCCTTTGCCTTCTTCTTCACCAATCGAAAGCAGTCCGACTCGCGGTCTCTGAGTTCCAAAGATGCTGCGCGAGTAGATCTCGCCCATGACGGCGAATTGTTCGAGATGTTGCGGCTTGCAATCGACGTTGGCGCCGACATCGACGAGCACCGCGGCGGTCCCCGCGGACGTGGGGAACACGGCCGCAAGCGCCGGACGATCGACGCCAGGTAACCCGCCTAGCACCATCTTCGCCGTCGCCATCGCGGCGCCGGTGTTGCCGGCAGTCACGAATCCCGCAGCCCGGCCCTCGCGGACAAGGCGAAGTCCAACACGCATCGTGGAGTCGCGCTTGCTGCGGACGGCGTGCGCGGCCTTCTCGCCCATCCCGATCACTTCAGTCGCGTGAACGATGTCGATCGGCAGATTACGAGCCGTGGGATGTTTGTCGAATTCGCGTTGGAGTTCTTCGCGAAGTTCGGGTTCGCGCCCAACGAGCAGTACGCGGACGTGATGATGGCGACACGCGAGGATCGCCCCTTCCACCTCGGGCCTAGGGGCGCGGTCAGAACCCATCGCATCGACTGCGATTACGGTTGGCATCCGTTGAAAGGGGATATTAGCTTATCCGGCCTTTTCGGTGTCGAGAACCTCACGACCTTTATAGTGACCACACTTCGCGCAGGCGCGGTGGGGCATCTTCTTTTCGTGGCAGTTCGGACACTCCGAGAGTGAGTTCGGAGTGAGAAAGTCGTGAGCGCGGCGGCGTCCAGTACGAGCCTTGGAATGCCGGCGTTTTGGATTAGGCATGATGATTCCTTACGTGCGCGAAGCGCGCAAAATCTATTTCAACTTGTCTTTCAGATCGGCCAGCGCCGCCCATCGCGGATCGGGCGGATGCTCCCCGCATCCACATGGACCGTCATTCAAGTCCTGACCGCATGACGCGCAGAGCCCTCGGCAATCGTCGCGGCATATCATCCTGAGAGGAAGCGCCAGAAGAATTTGCTCGCGCAAAACGTCGTCGAGCTCGATCCCCTCGCCCGAGTAGTACCCAATTTCCGTCTCGGCTTCGGATATCGACGACTCATCGCGTCCAGCATCGACACCCAGAGGACGATAGAGCAGGTCGAAATCGCCGCTGACGTTCTTCAGCACCGGCTCCAGACAACGTGCGCAGCGGACCTCAACCTGCGTCCCGAAGTCGCCCAGAACGCGAATGTCCTCAACGCGGTTCTGGCCGCCCCGGTTCTCTTCCAGCAGTTCCGCTCTGCCGGTAGTCTTTAGCGGACCGGATTGCCGCAGCTCTGTTCCTAAATCGAGCGTTCCCGGGGCAAGTTGCTGAGAAAACTCAACTTTCCTAACTTCTAGTTCTTGAATACTGATGAACATCGGCAAACACCCCGGCTATAGTCTTATGTGTCGCCGGATCGACGAAGGACCCACTGGACAGAATACCGCTGCAGGGCGAACTTTAAGAATACGGAGCAGTGAGCTAGGGTGTCAAGAAAAGCAGCCCCGAACAGGGACTCTTTGGCCCGCTGTACTAGCGTGGCAGTCGGAGGTTCGCTGTGACAAGTGGCAAACAACGTAAGAGCTTCACTTTAAGCAAACAATCGCTTTCTTATTTGGAACAGATCAAGAGTGAGGCCCACCTCGATTCCATATCTGCGGCAGTAGAGAAGCTGATTGAGGAGAACAGGCGTGAACGGCAACTGCGGATCGTCAGCGACAGTGTGAGTGCGTATTGCGATTCGCTCTCGGCGCGTGAGCAGCAGCGAGACCGCGAGTGGGGTGAGTTCGGAACGTCAGAGTTCTTGCGAATTGTCTGCCGCTGAGGGTTACGAAAACACCTGGTCCACCAAAAGCAAAAGGCGGCCGGTTAGCCGCCTTGTCGCTCTTCGACGCTTGAGAGGTTTTAGACGTTGCCTTCAGTTCCAGTTGCCTGCCGCCCACCACGCACCTGACCGATGACGTTTTCGGCCTGGTCGCGAACGGCGCTGATTCCCGAACGCACGCGGTCCTTGCCCTGATCCACCAGTTCACGAGCGCTATCTGAGAGATCGCTCGCGCGATCCACCAGGTTGTTGCGGGTCTCTTCACCGCTCATGGGCGCAAACAGCACACCCAGTCCCACTCCGATACCAAGTCCAACGAGAAAGCCCTTCATGCAATCCTCCAACTAAATTTTTCGGTTCGATCCAATGCCACCGACCACAAACCTTAGAGATGCCACGCGGCCCTGAGAGTTTGCCGGACTTGTCCGTTGCAGCTCTCGATTGCATTAGGCGCAGTGCAAGCAAACACTCTCAACTTGTCCGAGAAGAGCTGCACAGAACGCACGGGCACTCCCGGCGCAGAAAATCCCAGGAATAGATGCCGGTGGAATGGCCATCATTCCAATGGAACGAAATCGCGTATCGCCCGACTGGCGTGATCTCCACCGGACGCGCCGGATCTTTGTAAATGGGAAGAGCTCCCGGCTTCATCGCAAGAGCCTGGCCGATCTTGCGCCCGCTTCCTTCCCGCTCCTCGTTGCAGGTCGCGCAAGGACACGCATCGCGCAGCCACGCAAATGTGTAGTGGCTCTCGTGGCCATCCTTCCACGCGATGTCCATGCCCTGGCCTGTGCTCTTGTTCACCTTCACCGATTTGGGATCGGTAGCTTCGGGCGGCATAGTTCGGCGCTCGTCAGCCTGAACGCGCGCGATCTCCTCGCTCGACCCGGTCTTGATCGCCTCGTGTCCCATATCCAAGAGAGTATGACACGCGGAGCGGGAGAGCGGGTCGCTCGAAAGTTAATCTGCGAGTTAACATTGCTGAAGAAGATGAAATCTTTTCTACTGATCACTCTCATCGCATTCTTCGCCTGCGCGCAGACTTCGAGCGCAGCGCCACCGGACGCTTCTACGCAGTCTTCCGCCTCAGCGCCGGCGGGTTCCGCCAGCGATCCAGGCGTGATCAAGGCGCGTGCGCTCATCACGCAAATGATCCAGGCGCTGGGCGGAGATGCATATCTGCGCTACGCCGACGTCGAGCAGGAGGGCCGAACCAACGGCTTCTATCACGGGAAGCCAACCGGCGGCTCAGCTCCGTTTTGGCGCTTCTACAAATATCCCGACAAGGACCGCGTCGAGCTCACCAAGGCGCGCGATTGGATCGTGATCCACAACGGAGACCAGGGCACCGAGACCACCTTCCATGGCACCAAGCCAGAAGACGAAGACGCGCACAAGGAGTACGTGCTGCGGGAGCAATACTCGCTCGATCATGTGATGCGCGACTGGCTCAATGCGCCCGGTACCGCGCTGTTCTACGATGGCACTGGATTCACCGACAACCATCAGGTGGAGAACGTCACCATCGCCAACTCCAATGATCAGCAGGTGACCATCGCAATTGAAGAATTCAGCCACCTGCCCATCCGCAAGAGTTTCACTGTGCGCGATCCTGTTTACAAGGACAAGAACACCTATTCGGAGATCTATTCGGAATACCGTGTGACCCAAGGTATTCAGACGCCCTACGTGATCACACGCGTAAAGAACGACGACATGACCGCCCAGCGGTTCCTGTCGAAGGTCACATACAACCAGGGACTGCAGGACAGTTTTTTCATCCCACCAACGTCTATCTCCAAGAAGAAATAGCTGTTTGCGCCGCCAGGTGTGCGGCTTTCGAGCCAGCACCTGTGCACAATTTGCCACAGTCTTAGTTCTCCGGCTCGACGTATTGTAAGAAGCAGCACCTTCTTACAATCCGGTTGATTCAAGAACAAACAATTCGGGACGCCATCAGCTTCAGCGGGGTGGGGCTCCATAGCGGAGCGGCCGTCAACCTGCGGATATTGCCGGCGCCAGCGGGCGCAGGCGTAAGCTTCCGGCGAGTGGACCTCGACGGCTTCGGCATCGAAGCGGTCGGCCGCAACGTTGCCAAGGTGAGTTATGCCACCAGCCTGATGAAGCGCGGTGTCCTGATCTCCACCACCGAGCACGCGCTCTCAGCATTGATCGGCGCAGGCATCGACAATGCCATCCTCGAACTCGACCAGCTCGAGTTGCCGATCCTCGACGGCAGCGCTAAGCCCTTTCTCGACGAGATTCGCCGCGTGGGAATCAAGCGTCAGCGCCGCCATCGCGTGTACTGGCGGATCATCAAGGGCGTCGAGATACGCGACGGCGACAAGTTTCTCGGCGTCTATCCCGCCGACCAATATTCCATCTCATACACCATCGACTTTCCGCGTCCGATCGGGCTGCAAAGCTTCGAGCTCGACCTCACCGGCGACGCCTACCAGCAGGAAATAGCCCCGGCTCGCACCTTCGGCTTTCTCCGCGACGAGCGCGCGCTGCGCGACATGGGACTGATCCGCGGCGCGTCCGAAGAAAATGCAATCGTGCTGACCGACGCCGGAGTCACGAACGGCTCACTCCGTTTCGACGACGAGTTCGTAAGACACAAAATCCTCGACCTCATCGGAGACCTCGCGCTGCTGGGCCATCGCATTCTGGGAAAAGTGGTAGCCAATCGCGCCGGACACGCCATGCACACAGCACTAGTGTCCCGCCTGCTAAAAGATCGTTCGCTCTGGGAAGAAGCCTCAGTCGATAGCGAAGGCCGCCCCGCCGAGATAACCGGCATAGCTCCAATCCAACCCGCATTCGCGCGCTAGCTTTTTATCGGGACACGAGCACCTCGTGCCGATTGAGCCGCCAGCAATCCGATCGCATTTACAACCTCTTTACAGCAATCTCAGACACGCCTTACCATCACGGCGCCAATTGCGGGTTATGTTCGAGATGAGCCTGTTGCAAGATGCCGGCGCATCAAATCGGGGACGCGCACATGTTCCGTTTCTGCAAGGTAGGCGTCTAATGAAATCGCCACCCGCTAACGCAGGTGGTTCAGTGTTGCCAGGGCCGCCTTTGCGGCGTTATAGCCGCACATTCCATGGACGCCCGCGCCTGGGGGAGTGGACGACGAGCAGATGAACAAATTCCGCGCTGAGGTTGCGTATTGCCGGAACGTTGGACGGAAGAAGAACTGGTTGATGTCTGGGGCGCCGCCTCCGATGTCGCCTCCCACGAGGTTTGCGTCCATGCGCTCGAGATCTGCGGGTTGCGAGACTCTTCGATGCAGGACACAATCTCGGAATCCTGGCGCGAAGCGCTCGATCTGGCCCTCGAGCCTGGGCAGCATGTCGAAGGTCGATCCGTTGGGGACGTGGCAATACGCCCATGCAATGTGTTTTCCTGCGGGCGCGCGGGTTGGATCGAATAGCGTTGGCTGGGTGAGCAGAATAAATGGATGCTCCGCGTGCTGGCCGCGGCGCACCGTAGCTTCTGATGCGGCGGTCTCTTCGACGCCTCCGCAGACGTGGACAGTGCCGGCGCGCAGGCACTCGACGGCCGTCCAGGGGATTGGCTGGGTGAGAGCGTAATCCACCTTGAATACGCCGGAGCCATAGCGATATCTGGAGATTTGTCGCTTATAACTGGACGATAACTTTTCGTTACCGAGTTTGAACAACTGCAGTGGAGTGATGTCGCAGAGCACCACGTCGAAGCCTTCGAGCTCGCGTAGATCTTCAATTCTGCGCGACGTAGTAAGCGAGCCGCCGAGCGTCTGCAGATGCGAGCACAATGCGTTGCTGATCGATTGCGAGCCGCCTCGCGCCAACGGCCATCCGACTGCGTGTGCGGCGGCGCCCAGGATGATGGCGAACGCTGAAGTCAGCACTTCGTCCAGCGCCAAGAACGAATGCGCAGCCAATCCCGCCCAAAGCGCCTTGGTTCTAGCGTCACGAAAGAGCCTGTTGCCCAGCCATTTCGCCGGCGCAAATCCCTTCAAGCCAAAGCTCGCGAGTTTGAGCGGATGCTTCGGGATGATTTTGATCGGACGAAGTATGTCGTCCATGAGTCCCCACCAACTCTCGACGTAGGGCAGCATCAGATTTCGCCAAGCGTTTCCGTCGATGCCGAGATGCAAGGCAGCGTCATCGAGATTGCGTTCGAGCATCACCGCGGTTCCATCGCCGAGCGGATGAGCAAGCGGAGCAGGTGGCGCAATGAATTCGAGTCCATAGCGGTCCAGCGGCAGCGACCGGAAGAATGGCGAGCCGGCTGCCATGGGATGGATTGCCGATCCGAAGTCGTGACGAAAGCCGGGCAGCGTGAGCTCAAGAGTCCGCGCGCCTCCGCCGGCAATGGGTTCTGCTTCGAAGACTTCAACCTGCAGTCCGGCTTGGGCAAGGACGATTGCGGCGGATAGTCCGTTTGGCCCCGATCCAATTACCGCAGCTCGCGCGCGCTGGTTCATCTCGGCTCCGATGATTCGTTGGGAGTGCCCGAATCCGGCATCTCCATTACTTCGATTCTTCCGTCGGGCCCCTGTTGCAGCGCCGGCGCATACAGGCCGAGGAATTTTCGCTTCCACCACATTCCCGTGGTGCGCTTCTCCGCCATGCTGGTGAACCAGTATTGCCACACGACGGCGCGCACCTGCTTCGGCGGACTCTGCGGAAATGGATTTCCGGCAAATAAGGCGAGGACATCTTTATCATTTTCCAGCAGTCGTATCTCGGTGTTGGGAACGAGTGGATTCTGGCGCCATGAACTCAACGACGCGAACCAGAGATTCCAGTCGAAGCGAGGTTGATACGGCGCATAGATTCGGGGAGGCTTGCTTGGGTCCTGCGGCTTATAGCGCAAGGGATAGGCCGTCCAGTTCCGCGAATCATTCGAACCCTGGAATTCGATTTCAAAGCGGGCGGGAGTCATCACCGCGAACAATCCGTACTGATTTGCAATCCGGAACGGTTCCAGCATTGTGACCGGAGTGATTGGAAGCGGCACTCGCGGCGACAACATCCAGATGAGTTCTGCTGTCGTTGCATAGCAGATCCAAGTCAGCATCACTGCCGAGAACGCGAGTTTGATCGCGGCCCAATGGTGCTTCGCAGCTTTCTTCCAAGCTGCATCGGGAGCATCGACAGCCGGGCTTCTTTCGGTCTTCTCGGCTTGGAGTTCCCGGCGCCAGCGTTCAGGAACGAAGCGAATCAGGAATTTGTCATCCAGCAGCAGGACGCCTAGCGAAAGGACGAGATAGTTGAGGAATGCGTAATTGGCAGTAGCGATGACCATGATCTCCCATGGCGTGACGATAAAGAAACACAGGATGCGCCAGCGGCGGGGAAGCAGAAACATCCAGCACAACACCAATTCCATGACAAGTGTGGCCGCCGCCGAGGACGCCTGAAACCAATGCGGCAGATGCTGCATGTACCACCCGACCCAGGTTGGAAGAGGGCCGTTCTGGTAGTACTCGTCCATCGCGGTGAGGTGTCGCCATTGCGGATCGCCGCTGGCCAGCTTGGCAATTCCTGACTCGAAGTAAATCCGAAACCACTCCCACTGCAGTAGGAAATAGCTCATCCGCGATGGCGGATGGATCGCGCCGAATTTCGGAGGGATACCCGGAGGCGTGAAGAACCACGAAATGAAAGCCGCCTCGAGGAGCATGCCGTCGGATTGATAGCTGGAGAAGTCTCCTGCTGCGGTGACGAACGAGAGAAAACAGACAAAGCAGATCACCAGCATCGCTCGCGGCCAGATGTTGATGACCAGCAGCAGAGACGCTGCCATTCCGATCCAACACAAAGTCATCAACGTCGCCGAACTGCTCGAGATCCAGAGCAGCGACGGGGCGTACCAGAACCGGTTGGACGCGAGGTGCTGCGCGACATTTTGCAGGTATCCGCCGGCGGGAAGGATGCCTTGCGGCCCGATCAATCCTCGAATCTGGAAAACGAGCGAGAAGAAGGCGGAGAAATATATGAGGCCCAGCGCACGTAAGAACAACCATCTTGGGATCAGACGATCGGACGCGCCGCCCTCGGAAGAAAACAGCCGGCGAACGGCGGACTCGGGAGTCCAGGCCATCGGGTCAGTATAGAAGGATGATCACACCGAGACTGCAAGAAGCGTTAAAGCACGCCATCAACAATTCAGCGGGAGTTCGCGTTAACTGAACTTAGTTTGCAGGACGCAATTGTCGAGAGTACTCGTATTCGAGTTGCGCATAATCGTCATGAATTACCGACTTAAGCGCTTCCTCGGCGCTTTGTCCTTCATTGAGGTCGCGCATCAGATCGGTGATTCGCGAAATGCCGTACGTTCTGCGGATGTAGTCCACATAGACCAGCGATTCGATATACGCAGTACTCGCCTGCGCAGGACCATACCCGACAAAGCTTCCTTCCAGAGATCGCAGCGGTATCTGATTTCCGTCTGCAAACAACTGCGCTAGAAATGGCATATACGGCGATACCGATTTCGGTTCCATCATCTGCGCAATGCCCTCATTCAACCACACCGGACAGCGTCCACCGGTCGCCTGCGCGATGAAGGAATGCGCCAACTCGTGTTTGAGCACGCGGGAAAGCTCCGGCGTCACTTGCGTCAAGCCAGAAATCGGAATGCGCAGCTTGCCGTCGTTGATTGCTCCCGCCCAGCTTGGAGCCTGAGTCACGTCAAAGTAAGTTTCGTTTGTGTAGAGAACAACTACGATACTGTCGCGCGGCAGGACGTTGAGTGTGGACACGAGGTCTTCGAAGTGCCGCTCCAGCGTTGCCAGAATTTGTTCGCGAAGTTCAGGAGTCGCCTTCTTACCTTCATAGCGCATGTTGAAGTGGGCGCTTCCGGTAGTGCTAAAGTCGGCTTCCGCACTTGCCTGACGGGTCGCAGCTTTGATGTAAGCGTCGAGCTCAGGGTCAGAATCGCTCATCTCTTTGGCTCGCGTGAATTCCTGCAGCGCGAGTTGAACGTGATCGTTCTTGTAGTACGCAAGGCCGAGCATCTTGTGGGCAAGAGCGGAACCGGGCAACCGGCGCACGGCATCTTCCGCATAGGATTGCGCAACCGACGCGCGATCCGACTTCAGCAGGATCCATACATAGGCCGCCAGCGCTTCGGGATCATTGGGCGTGAGTTCTGTCGCGCGTTCGATGTGCGCTCGCGCCTCATCGGTTTGGCCCCGCCTCTCTTCCTGTACTCCGAGTAGCAGGAGCGCATAAGCAAGATTCTCTTTGTTGCCGGATTTCTCTATCTTGGACATCAGCTCCGGCGTGATGATCGTCTCCGGAGTCAGACTAGTGACCTGCGATCCGGGCAGATGAGGTTGTTCAATACTGAGAGAAGCTACAGAAGCGTGACTGGAACCTGAGCTACTGTTCGCGGTGTCGATATGATCGACGGAACTCCTCGGGATGGCGTACGTATTATCACCAATGTCATATTCCACGCGCTGACCATTGTCGCGAACCTGGTCCGCAACAATGGTTCCACCATTTTTCAGATGAATGGTGTCGGCCATCGACGCGCAGGCAAGCGCTGGAATAATGAGCAAACGCCGCAGCATTGGGCGGATTCTACCAACACATAGACAGCCTTCCATGCGCTTCTCATCCATGAGCGTCACGTTGGTAACCAGACAGGCAACGCGAGTACTTGCGCGTTGGCTGGTGTTTGTCCTTGTACTTTGGTCAGTGCCACAGGCGTTTGCGCAGGACAGCCAGACACTCTCCGTTTCTCCCACTCCGTCCACGACTGCCGCACTCTATCGACAGCTACGAGAATGCGGACTGCAGCCTGGGCAAACTTACCGAGTTCGCGATGCCTCTTTCGACCGCGAAGATCTGCACTTCTCGCTGAGTGAAGGCTGGCTGGTACTCGGCGAAGAGATCGCCGGACACGTTACTTCTGCGGTCTTCGTCGGCGAGGGCGAGGTTCTGATGATTGCGCCAGACCGCAGCGAACGCTCGTCCCTGGGACTCTTCACCGGCTCAGCAGTGTTGGAAGAACAGTTTTCCTCGGCTTACTTCCGATTTTTTGACGACAAACTCCTCGCCGATCTTGCTCCGGGATTGCGGCCCGACAAGAATCCTGAGACTGCTGCGAACAATGATGCGGTTGCGAAGCAGCTCGCGCACCTCGACGCTCTCCGGATCCTTCTCGGCTATATCAATTCGCCAGGCCACGCTGCTGCGGGAACTGCGTTTCTGCACGCCCGGGTTAACGGCCTGAAACGCGGCAACTTCGATATTTTTTACGATCAATCCGCGGCCGAGCAGATCGCGATGGGGCAGATCGGATACGCCCCTGGCGGCACGATCTTCTACAACGTCTGGGCCTCATTCCTGTCGAGATCACATCGTGAGCATCGGGATTTGCAGTCTGGGATGCCGCCGATGCGGGTCAAGCATTTCGATATCAAAGTCACAGTACAGCCTCCCGAGTGGCTCGAAGGCGAGGCCGAGTTGGACATGGACGTTGTGCGCCCCGACGCGCGCGCTGTTTTGTTTGAACTCTCACGCAATTTGAAGCTCTCGGCCGTGACCATGGACGGCGCGAGGGTCGAGTTTCTTCAAAACGAGGCTGTGGAAGGATCGCGTATCGCGCGCGACGGCAACGACGTGGTCGCGGTGGTGCTGCCGCAATCTCCGCGCGTTGGACAGAAATTCAAGCTGCGATTTGTCTACTCGGGCTCGGTACTCTCCGATGCGGGCGGCGGGCTCCTCTACGTTGGCGCCCGCGGAAATTGGTATCCGAACCTTGGACTAGAAATGTCTAACTTCGATCTGCAGTTCACTGCTCCAGCCGACTGGACCTTGGTCGCCACCGGCAAACAGATCGCTTCCGACACCAGGAACGATCAGCAGGTATCGCGCTGGCGTTCAGAACGGCCAATCCCGGTCGCTGGGTTCAACCTCGGGCACTATCACGAATCGACGATTCAGGCCGGCAACGTGATTGTGAAGAGCTTTGCCGCCGCCGGAGTAGAGCGCAGCTTCCCGATCGCGCGACAGACGATCACCCAGCCTGCTCCCAATCCGCACAGACTCGGCCAGTTGGAGACCACGACGGTGCCGATTCAGCCGAAACCGGCCGGTGAGATTGTCGCCGACGAGGCCGCGAGCACGATCGAGTATCTGGGCGCACACATCGGTCAATATCCCTACAGTTCGCTCGGACTCACGCAGAATCCGGGAACAATCAGCCAGGGATGGCCGGGATTAGTCTTCCTGTCCAGCTACGTCTTCGTCCCCCCTGCGGAACGTCCAGCAACGGTGCACGCCGACTTCGCGCGCGTCCTCTTTGATCACTTGATGGTTCGCCATGAAACGGCGCATCAGTGGTGGGGAGATTCGGTCTATTGGACTACCTATCGCGATCAGTGGCTCTCGGAGGCCCTGGCAAACTATTCCGCTATGTTGAGCTTCGAGAAAGAACATCCCGAAGATGTTCGGACGATCCTAAAGTACTACCAGACAGAACTTGCGGACAAGTCTCCAGACAAGAAGCCCAACCGGGACGCCGGGCCCGTGACTCTCGGGCAGCGCCTGAACTCATCGTTGTTTCCAAACGGGTACGACCTCATCACCTACGGGCGCGGGACATGGCTCGTGCACATGCTGCGGGAGCTGTTGCGACAGCCGTCTCCGAGCAGTCCGGGCACTGATGCGCTGTTCCTGTCGGCGCTTCGCAGTCTGCAGCATGATTTCAGCGGCAAGCAGATGAGCACTCTGGATTTTCAAAGGGCATTCGAGCGCGTATTGCCGAAGTCGCTCTATTACGAGAACAAGCCATCGCTGGACTGGTTCTTTGACGGTTGGGTAAACGGCACGGCGCAGCCACGCTATGAGATCAAGACGGAACGCACAAATCGTCGAGCGGGGGATCTCCGCATCTCCGCCAAGCTGTTGCAGAAGGATGCGCCGGAAGAGTTAGTCACTTCAGTTCCGGTGTACGCCGAGTTGACTAAAGGTGATTTGCGCTTCGTGGCGCGAGTTTTTGCCGATGGTCCGGAAACACCGTTCGTGGTGAAAGCTCCAGCAGGAACCAAAAGGCTAGTAGCCGATCCTTACGGGACAATCCTCACAGCGCCGTAATGGCTCCTGGATATAGACAGACCCGTCCTCAAGCTGCACGGGGACCAGAGATTTTGCCGAAAAGAAGGCGGTTAGAGTTCGGCGGCGCGGGTCTTTTCTTCGATGGCCATGTCTTTAAACTCGCTGGACTCGAAGACCTCTCCGCATTGCTCGCACTCTACAAATTCCGCGTCTTCCTCGCGCGCGACAACCCGTACGCGAGGATGTTTGCAGACTTGTTCCATGCTGATTCTCTGGGGTGGGAATTTCTCTGGAGGTGTGGGTTGGGTAACGCTCATATTCCGGGATTCTCGTCCGGTTTTCGGCTGATTTTAGCCCCAAGCTAGCACAAGTCAAGCGCCTATTTGAGGCCAGCAAACTACGATGAGACTTGTTCGATGAAAGTTGCTGCGCCTATTGGCAGCAATTTTAGGACTCTCAATAAGTTGTGAGAAGTGAGTGTTTGGTTACTTTGGATTTCAATCAAGAGGCTCGCCATCCGTTGCTCTTGTGGGAATCCTCTCAACTTCTTCAGGAGTAAGCTCACAAACCTCTGACGAATGCGGGACGGTTGAAGGTGGGGCTGCGTACAGTGCTGATAAATAGCTTGGCATAGAGCGACGGTTTTTTTGTCCCTGGTTCTACATTATGGAAATACCTTATTGATCCATCTTGCGGTATGCAGTACCACACGGGCATGTGCGGGGTGCGGCGAGCGGTTACTAATCAGCAAACTTTCGCTGATAACAAGCTCGTGGGGATCTCGGCTTGTAAGTCCTTTAGAGCCCGCGACCACTGAAATCCAAAAAAATTTGTTGTCGGGGCAGTTAACTTGTACGCGCAGGGCAAGTCGATCGGGCATCTAGTCGCCGACTTTCTCAACCTCGACCAGGCAGGAGTAAAACGTCGGGCCACGTCCGATGTCCGTGAGCCGTTCTGAAGTGAGCGCGTTGATCCCAATGCCGTCCGGCATGAGCTTAGGCCAATTCAACCGGGCAGCGACCACGCCCGTCCGCACCGCCCCATCCACGAAGGCCGTGAGGCGCACCTCGCCGCGATCGTTGAAGATGCGCACAACATCGCCATCGGAAATGCCGCGCAGCTCCGCGTCAAGTGGGCTCATCTCCAGGCTATTTCTCTTCGGTTCCAGCGGCTGATGTGAAGGCAAATTGCAGAATGTGGAATTGAGGAAATTGTCCGCCTTGCGCGCAAGCAGCTCGAGCGGATACTTGCGAGCCCGCTCCGAATGCCGCGATTCAACCGGCGCAACGAACTGTGCTACCGGATCAAGTCCTAGCTTGATGAGATCTTCGTTGTACAGGCGCGCGCGGCCGTCTGGCGTTTCAAATCCGCCGGCTGCGAATGGCCTAAATTCATCGGCTCCGAAGTTCAGCCTCACATGTCCTTCGCGTTCCAGACGTTCGCGCGTGATGCCCTTGATCCACGGATCGTCGCTTCGCAATGCGGTATCGATCAGGTCATCGACCGAGTCGCTGAAGCAAGCTTCTTCGAATCCCATCCTGCGCGCGAGTTCGCCGAACATGTACACGTTCGACTTCGCTTCACCGACAGACGCAATCGCCTGGTCGGACATCTGCAGAAAGTAGTGTCCGTAAGCCTGCTGAATATCTTTCTGCTCGAAGAATGTTGTGGCCGGAAGAACGATGTCGGCGTAATCGGTGCTGTCGGTAAAGAATTGCTCGTGAACAACGGTAAACAGATCCGGACGCATGAGGCCGCGGATCACGTCATTGTGGTTGGGCGCAATCGCCGCCGGGTTGGAGTTGTAAACGAAGACGGCCTTCACCGGCGGATCGTCGAGGGTCGTGAGAGCCTTGCCCAATTCCGACATGTTCACTATGCGGGCCGCACGCCGAAGCGGGCTGCGCATCATCAGCTCCGACATTTCGAGTGCTTCTCTGTTGAGCTTGAATGCGCCGCTGGTCGAAAGTTGAATGCCGCCGCCGGCGTGCTTCCATGCTCCGGTGATGCAAGGCAGCATCGTGATGGCGCGAATTGCCGATCCGCCATTCTGGCTGCGCTGCACGCCATAATTCACACGGATAGCAGCGGAAGCAGCGGTCGCATACTCGCGCGCGAGCTTCACGATGTCGGTGGCGGCGATGCCCGTCCACTCGGCTACGCGATGCGGAGGATAGTCGTGCAGACGCTTGCGCAGCTCATCGAAGCCGCTGGTGTATTTGGCGACATACTCGGCGTCGTGCAGTTTTTCAGCGACGATCACGTGCATCATTCCCATCGCCAAAGCGACGTCAGTTCCGGGATTGATCGGCAGATACCAGTCGGCGCATTTCGCTGTCCGCGTTTTGTACGGATCGATTACGACCAGCTTGGCGCCGTTGCGCCGGGCCTTCTCGACAAACGGCCAGAGATGAACGTTGTTGCCGTGAACGTTCGCGCCCCAGGCGATGATGTACTTCGCCTTCGCGAACAGCTCGGTGTCGATGCCGACCTTTCTTCCGAGAACGGAAACCAGAGCCTCGCCGCCGGCCGTGGAGCAGATCGTGCGGTCGAGTTGCGATGCGCCGAGCCGGTGAAAGAAACGGCGGTCCATCGAACCGTAGCTGAGCACCGCGGTGGTGCCGGCGTAGGAGTACGGCAAAATCGCTTCCGGCCCAAACTGTTCGCTGATACTGCGCAGTCTGATGGCTATCTCTTCGTAAGCCTCGTCCCACGAGATGCGCTCAAATATGTCCGCTACATCATGCGCGCCGGTTGCGCCGCGTCCTTTTGGCGCGATGCGACGCATGGGATACATCACCCGATCGGGTGAATAGACGCGGTCCAGATACTTTGCGACCTTGGCGCACAAAAATCCGCGAGTGACTGGATGACTGGGATCGCCGCGCAGCCGCGTTGCACGTCCGAGGTCATCGACTGAGATCAGGACGCCGCAAGAGTCGGGACAATCGAGTGAGCACGCAGCATGGATTGATTTAGGCACGGACGAAGTAATTATAGGGTGCGATGATGCCAGCCACAGTGATTTCGCATCGGGCAAACATTTCGCAACTTTAAAGGGTTGTAGGCGTCTAACTTACAGCAATTGAGCGTCGAGGTTGAACAAGGCATTACCTCGGGTACTTTCCTGATTTTCTTTATGACGGTACTCTGCAAGAGTTGCTTGTGAGTTGTCTCCGACCCATTTCGTGTATTGCCGTCAGTGGCGTGATGTTCTCCGCCATGTTGGCTGCGCAGGCGAACCCAACCGTCGGGAGCCCCAGCCAAGGCTCTTCATTCTTAGCTAAGACTTCGCCTAGCTCGACTCCATTCGTCTCAACGCGGTTATCTCCCGAAGTCGCACTGGTGAACTACGAACGGGAACTCAGAAACGAGACGGCAGAATTAGCCGGTTATACCGCAGTGACCGTGGTCGATGCGGAGCTGCCAGAATCGTCGCAGAAGGCGGAATTCGAGCTGAAGCGCCGTTACGTGGCCCCCGCCGCACTCGAGTTCACTCCGATGCGCTCCAGCGGCGACCAATTCGTTAAGAGCAATGTAATTGCGCGGCTGCTGCAGTCTGAAGTGGAACATGTCCAGAAACGGCAACAGGCGCAGGTCGCGATCAACTCTGAGAATTACAAGTTCTGCTACAAAGGCACATCCGATCTGAACGGCGTAAGCGCTCACGTCTATGACGCCAAGCCGCGCCACAAGCGCGCTGGACTATTCAAGGGACGCATTTACGTCGATGCCGCCAGCGGCCGGCTTCTTCGCACGCAAGGCAGGATCGTGAAATCGCCTTCGGTGTTCATCAAGAAAATCGAATTCGTACAGGACTACCAGACGGTCGCGGGCTTCACCTTCCCGGTGCGGTTGCACTCGGAAGCTTCCACCCGGCTGGTGGGCAAGGCCATCGTGAACATCATTCAGACTGATTTTCAGCCAGAGGCCGTTGCCGGCGCTTTAGACGACGCAGCCAGTATCGTCGCCTACACCGGAACGTACTAAGGTTAGGCTTGGCAGGCTGAGCTTGGGTCAGGCTGAGGCTTGAAAGCTGGAAATCGGCCCGTTGTTCCGCAATTCGCTCAACTCCTGCGCGACGGCCGCTAAATCGGAGTAGTAGGAACTAAGTTTTTCGGCATTCCTCTCGTAGCGCACCAGAATGTTCAGGGCCTTGAGCTTCTCTTCGAGCACTATGCATTCGAAGCGGGACGTTTGGGGAGTCATGCGGCGGATTCTAAGCGGAAAATCGTCTCGCGCAATCTGGAATTCTCCGTAGTTCGGGAGAATTAAGTCTGAACACCTAGCGATCAGACTTGCATCACTTCTTTTTCTTTCGACTTGCTCATCTCTTCCATCTTCCTGATCTCGTCGTCGGTGAGTTTCTGGATTTCGTCCAACGCTTTCTTCTCATCGTCTTCGGAGATTTTCTTGTCCTTCAGAGCTTTCTTAATTAGCTCATTGCCATCGCGGCGGATATTGCGCACGGCAGTGCGATGGTCCTCGAGGATTTTGTGCAGATGCTTCACCAGTTCTTTGCGGCGCTCTTCTGTGAGCGGCGGAATGGGGATGCGGATGAGCTTGCCGTCGTTTTGCGGATTGAATCCCATATCGGACGTGCGCAGTGCCTTCTCAATTTCTGCCAGGGAACTTGGATCGAAAGGCTGGACGGTGATGAGTTGCGCCTCAGGAGCGTGCACCTGGGCGATCTGATTCAGCGGCATCTCCGATCCGTAGTAGGGCACGCGAATAGTATCGACCATGTGGACCGACGCGCGGCCGGTGCGAGTGGAGAGCAGGCTGTTGCGGAAGTCTTCAACCGCCTTCTCCATGCGCGTCCGCAATTGTGTGTACGCGTCCTTCAACGCCGGGTTTGCTGCCATTACTGATGGCGCCATCTGTTGCTCCCATGAATCGGCTATCAGAACGCAAGCCGATGGATAAAAAGACCGCTAATTATAAAGGAAGCCCTTAGTCCGTTCCGCGCGAGAGAGTGCTAGATTGCACAAGAGAGTTCATGCCGATCACCACCACTGAGGACAAGCCGACAGAGAAACACACCATCGCGCGCTCGGCGACGCTGGTTGCGTCTGGCATTTTTCTCAGCCGGATTACCGGACTAGTTCGCGAACGCGTCTTCGCGCACTATTTTGGAAATTCCGACGCTGCTGACGCCTTCAAGGCAGCGATGCGCATTCCGAATTTTCTTCAGAACCTGCTGGGCGAGGGAGTGCTGTCGGCCTCCTTCATACCTGTCTATGCAAAGCTGCGCGCGCTGGGCGAAGACGACGAAGCCGGAGAAGTGGCCGGCAGCGTCGCTACCCTGCTTTTCTTCGTCACATCGGTTCTGGTTCTCGTCGGAGTCTTGGCGACTCCCTGGATCATCGACGGCATCGCACCGGGGTTCCATGGCGCGAAACGCCAACTGGCAATTCGGCTTGTGAAAATTCTCTTTCCTGGCGCTGGACTGGCGGTGATGTCGGCCTGGTGTCTCGGAGTCCTGAACAGCCACCGCAAGTTCTTTCTCTCTTATGCCGCTCCGGTCGCGTGGAATGCGGCGATGATCGCGGCGCTCGTAGGTTTTGGCCGGAATCATTCGGAAGATTCGTTGGCCGTGTTGACCGCATGGGGCTCGGTGGCCGGCAGCGCTCTGCAATTGGGAGTGCAATTACCGACGGTCTTGCGCCTTGTCAACAAGTTGAGGCTCGCCTTCGGTACCCAACTAGCTTCTGTGCGCGAAGTGCTGCGGAACTTCTTCCCCGTCTTGTTTAGCCGCGGAGTTGTTCAAGTCAGCGCCTACGTCGATGCAATCATCGCAAGCTTTCTCCCAACCGGTGCAGTTGCAGCGCTGGCTTACGCGCAGACGTTGTACACGCTTCCTGTGAGCTTGTTCGGGATGTCGGTGTCGGCGGCTGAGCTTCCTGCGATGTCCGGCGCGATAGGAAGCGATGCTGAGATCGCCGTCAAGTTGCGCGCGAGATTGGGCGCGGGAATTCGGCAGATCGCATTCTTGGTGGTGCCCTCGGCGGTTGCGTTCCTGGCATTGGGCGATGTGGTTGCTGGCGCGATTTTTCAGTCAGGCCGATTCACGCGATCAGATTCGACGTACGTGTGGGGCGTCCTTGCCGGATCGGCGGTCGGATTGTTGGCGTCGTGTCTTGGCCGACTGTATTCATCAACCTACTACGCGCTACGCGACACACGAACGCCTTTGCGGTTCGCGATCATTCGGGTTACGTTGACTACGATTCTTGGATTGTTTTTTGCTCTCCGTCTCCCTGGAATCCTGGGCGTTAGTCGGAGCTGGGGTGTCGCTGGACTGACAGCGTCCGCAGGCATTGCGGGCTGGGTGGAATTTCTGTTGCTACGACGAAGCCTTCATCAGCGCATCGGCGCCGTTCCTTCTGCGACTGTCTTCTTTCTAAAGCTTTGGGTGACCGCTGCAATTTCGGCGACTGCAGCATGGGGTGTGAAGATCGCCATCGGCCATCGCGGTCCGTTGGTCACGGCTTGCGCTGTGCTCATTCCTTATGGAGTGGTGTACTTTGGAATAGCGTCGCTGTTCCAGATTCCGGAAGCGAAGACTCTGATACGCAGAGTGCGATTAGGCTGATTGCCGGACGAGAGAGGCACGCGTGTGCCAGATCGCGTCACTATCTCAGGCGAGTGCCTTAACTATGCGTGTCTTCTGTGATAAGAGCGATCCAGAGCGCTTGATTTCATTGACCGTCCGAAGCTACTGCTCCTATAATGATGGTCACCCGTACCCGCCAACATGCCTCGCAAGAGGCTGCCCGGGGAGTGACATCCGGCCAAGGACGTCACCCTGCACGGTAACATCCGCCCGCTCACGGAACCATGAGGCAGAATTCGGAGCTGATCCGAACGGAATCAAGGAGTTCTTAGCACACCCATGACACGTAAGATTGTTTCCACTTTGTCTGCTGCAGCTCTGCTGTCGCTCGGCGCATTCGCTCAAACCGGAGCAACGAATGCCGCCACCACCACCGCGGCTACCAACTCACTTGTGGCAGGGCCGAACAAAATTGCCATCATCAACATCCAGGCTGCAATCGCGAATACCAATGAAGGTATGCGCGACCTGGATGCACTCCAGAAGAAATTCGAACCTAAGCAAATCGAACTCAAGAGCCTGAACGACGAAGTTGATACCTTGAAGAAGCAGCTCGCCGCTCAGACCGACAAGCTGAATGAGGAAGAGCGCAGCAAGCGGGTGCAGAGCATCGAGAGCAAGTCGAAGACGCTGCAGCGCAACCTCGAAGACGCACAGAATGAGTATCAATCGCAGTCGAATGAGATCGCACAGCGTATCGGCGGCAAGCTCATGCAGGTGCTCGATTCGTATGCGAAGCAAAACGGATTTGCGATGGTGATCGATGTCTCGTCGCAGCAGAGCCCGGTGCTATGGGCGGCTCAATCGGTGGACATCACCAAGCCATTAATCGACGCTTACAACACGCAGTCTGGCGTTGCTGCTCCGGCAGCAGGGACGCGTCCTGCGCCCAGCACAGGCGCCAGTGCGGTGACGCATCGTCCGGCGGCAACTGGCGGAGCCACGAAGACTCCTGCAGCTCCCTCCGCGACACCAAAGCAGTAAGTTAAGTTCCCGGTTTTACCAGTTTTACTAGGGCCGCTCATCGCGAGCGGCCTTTTTTATTTAGCAGGAACTGGAATTCATTTTTGACCCGCCGGTGTCTGTTCCTCCATCGTGTTACTAATTGGGGGAAATCATGTTTGCTGACAGTCTGCTCGAATCGTCGCCGCACCGGGCTCATCATTCGGCGTGGACAAAACTCGCTTCCATCACTCTGCAGAGCGCAGGCCTAGCGATTGCCCTGGCCATTTCTCTTTTGCACATCGATCGCCTGCAGGTCACTCCTCCGCCACCGAGCATACGAATGACTTCGATTGCCGATCAGCCGGTGCAGGTTCGTGCGGCAACGGCAGGAACGGCAATCAGCACGGCGCCCGTGCTTCATGCGGAACAGATGATCGAACCGAGCCACATCCCGACTAGCATTGCGCGAGTGGTTGATCGTGGAGCGGACGCGGCTCCGCCTGCTCCCTCCGGCATCTCGTGCATCACTTGTCGAGATGCGGCGATCACCAACATCATCGGCGCGGGTTTAGGCGTCGTTCCGCCGCGTCCACCTGCAACCCGGACGGTACGGGTCTCGGAGATGCAGCTCGGAGAGGTGCTGAGGAAAGTAGTGCCCGCATATCCCGAATATGCAAAGCGAGCCGGCGTACACGGCACCGTTGTGCTTGCTGCGCTTGTCGGAAAGGATGGCAGAGTCGAGAGCGTCGATTCGGTAAGCGGCCCGCCAATGTTGGTGGGGCCTGCGATGGAGGCTGTGCGGCAATGGCGCTATCGGCCATACATCCTGAACCACGAACCGGTAACTGTTCAGACGTCAATTACGGTGAGGTTCGTGTTGAGCACAGCTGAATAGTCGCCATAAAATGGGAGCGCGAAACCGGCAACAATGCCCTGCTAGACTCGAAGTGAATGACGCCAGGACACGCCACTGCTGAAGGCACTGCGCGCTACAAGTCTCGTTTCCCGCAATTCAACGCGGCCGGCCATTTTCGTCGGCCTGAGCATGTGCCACATCTATCCAATCTGTGGCTGTCATCGATCGGCATCGGAACTTACCTTGGCGAACCCGATGACGCTACTGATCAGCGTTACGCCGACGCAATCTTCGATGCCGTGCAAAGCGGAACGAACGTTCTGGACACGGCAATCAACTACCGGTTCCAACGCTCGGAGAGAAGCATCGGCACGGCACTCGCCCAAGCCATCAGCGACGGATCTGTGCATCGAAATGAGCTGCTGATATGCACAAAAGCCGGATATCTCACGTATGACGGAACCGTCCCGTCCGATCCGCGCCGTTATTTTCTGACCGAATACATGGATTCGGGCCTTATTCCGCAAGGCGAGCTCGTGGGCGGCATGCATTCCATTTCGCCGAACTATTTGCATAACCAGATTGAGCGCTCGCGTCGCAATCTCGGCATCGACTGCATCGACATCTTTTATATTCACAATCCGGAGCAGCAGCTTGCAGAAATCTCACGCGAGAACTTTGATGAGCGACTCGGTTTGGCCTTCGCTGCTCTGGAGCAGGAGGTCGCGGACGGCAGAATCAAGGTTTACGGCACGGCGACGTGGAACGGCTATCGTCAGGCCGCCTCTTCCCGCGAGCACTTGGATTTGACGCAGATCGAGCACATCGCTCGGCGCATGGGCGGCCCCGATCATCACTTCCGCGCGATTCAGCTTCCATTCAATTTGGGATTGCCGGAGGCTTTCGGTGTAAATAATCAGCAGGGAAGCAGCGGTTCGGTCTCAACTCTGCAACTGGCGCAGGATCTCGGAATTATGGTCGTCGCGAGCGCTTCACTGATGCAGGGACGATTGGCCGGACGATTGCCGGACTTCGTTCGCGAAAAGTTGGCGGCCTCCAGCGACGCTGAAGCGGCAATCCAATTTGTGCGGTCCACGCCCGGGATAACAACCGCGCTGATCGGAATGAGCCGGCGAGAACACGTGCAGACAAATCTGCGGATCGCTTCGCGAGCATTAGCAAGCAGAGAAAACTGGCAGTCTCTATTTTCTTAGCTTCGGCCTTGAGTCTCGTTCCGGTCTGTTAATCTCTTCAGATTCGCCATTACCTCAGCTTGAGGAGAGCAAGAGTTGTCCTCAATTCGGATTCGTTTTGCTGCTTCGCTTGCATTCGCGTTTCTCAGCGCGTCTATCCAATCACAAACGGCCCCGGACACTTCGAACCAGGTCTTTGGCTTCCGCGACTTTGCGCGTCAGGCCGAAATTGATCGCAAGTTCATTGCAGTTCCCGACCCCCGCCTGGCCGAACAGCATCTGCGCACGCTAGCTGGAGCGCCGCACGTTGCCGGTTCGGTTGAAGATCGGAAGACAGCCGAGTACGTCGCGCAGAAATTCCGCGAAGCCGGACTGCAAACGCAGATTGTCGCGTATAAAGTTCTGCTGTCGTTTCCGCAAGAGGTGAGCCTTGACATCACTGCGCCGGCGAACGTAAAGATGCATGGACCCAGTCGTGAACAGGTGGACGGCGATCCATATCAGGACGCCCCTCGCGTATTGCCCGGCTACAACGCATATTCCCCCTCGGCAGATGTCGAAGGCGACATCGTGTATGCAAATTACGGCCGGCCGGAAGACTACAAGAGACTTCAGGAACTAAAGATTGATGTCCGCGGAAAGCTGGTAATCGTGCGCTACGGCGCGAACTACCGCGGCGTTAAAAGTTACGTCGCCCAGCAGCACGGAGCCGCGGGCGTGATCATCTACTCTGACCCGATCGATGACGGGTACTATCGCGGCGACTCTTATCCCAAGGGGCCCTTTCGTCCTGCGACTGGCATTCAGCGCGGCTCCATTGATTACACGTTTAAGTACGCCGGAGATCCGACGACACCGGGAATCGCATCCGTTCCTGATCTGCCGGACTCACAGCGCGTAGATCCAAACGCGGCCGCCGATCTGCCCAAGATCGCGACTATGCCAATCTCTTACGCCGACGCAACACCCATCCTGCAGAACCTTGGGGGACCGGAATCGCCGCGCGATTGGCAGGGCGCGCTGCCCTTCACCTATCACCTCGGGCCTGGGCCAGTACGCGTCAAGATGCATCTCAAGATGACGCAGCCATTCAAGACGATCTGGGACGTAATTGGGATTGCGCGCGGGTCAGAGCTTCCGAGCGAGTGGGTGATCGGCGGCAATCATCGTGATGCCTGGGTCTATGGAGCCGTGGATCCCAGCAGCGGGACAGCCGCAATGCTAGAGGCGGTCCACGGAATCGGCGATCTGCTGAAATCAGGTTGGAAGCCGAAACGAACGATTGTTTTCGGCAGTTGGGATGGAGAAGAAGAAGGCATGATCGGCTCGACAGAGTGGGGCGAGCAGAACGAGCGCCTGCTCGAACATGCCGTCGCGTATTTCAATATGGACGTCGGTGTAGCTGGTCCGAATTTCGGCGCAAGTTCCGTTCCTACTCTCAAACAGTTCGTGCGTGATGTCACCAAGCAAGTACCGGCCGTGAAAGGCGGAACTGTGTATCAGGCGTGGAAGGACGCTGGTGAGCGCGACCGTTCGCGCGCAGTCTCACCCGATCTGGGTGGTTCGCAGAATCGTCCTCCGGCGGCCAAAGTTGAGAACGATGTCGATGTCGGCGATCTTGGCAGCGGATCGGATTATTCAGTCTTCCTGCAGCATCTCGGGGTGCCTGCGACGGACATCGGCTCAGGTGGACCTTACGGCGTCTATCACTCGGTCTTCGACAACCTGGCGTGGTTCACAAAATTCGCGGATCCTGACTTCAGGTATGAGCAGCAGATGGCGCGGGTCTTCGGAGTCCAGATGCTGCACATGAGCGAAACCGACTACCTGCCCGAAGACTATCAACTTTACGGAACCGAGATCATGGCCTACATCTCGGCTGCACAGGCGAAAACGCAGCAGGCGTTCGGAGCGCAGTCGCCTTCATTTGTGGAAGCGATTGCCGCAGCCCAGAGATTTCAAAAGGCCGGAGCGCGGATGCGTCAAATGCAGGCCGATCGCACTGTCAATCTCCAACAGTTGAACCAGACGCTCTCCGCGACCGAGCGGGCGCTACTCATTCCCCAAGGACTGCCGAACCGTCCCTGGTTTCGCCATGCAATCTACGCGCCCGGCGAATACACCGGATACGCCGCCATCGTCATCCCTGGTATCAATGAGGCGATCGATGCAGGCGACGCAAAGCTCGAAGCCGAGCAACTCAGAGTGTTGGCGGATGCGATCAACCGGGCGGCGCAGGTTATGGAGTCATTCGCAGCTAAGTAGAACGACGGATTACTTCATCAAGCGTCCGGTAACCGCCTGAGAACGACGGGTCCTGCCTAGAGTTTGATTAAGCACTGTTACTAAGGCTTTTGTAGGATATGCGGGTTTCTGTCCGAACCCATACAGTGGTTAGTCATGAACTCTGCTGTGATCACCAAATTCGTTGAAGCTCATGACCGCTACATTGAGCTCGATCTGGCCCGCACCTCCTGCAACCGTCCTTGTGAACGCGAACAAATGCATATCGAGATCCTCAAGGCCTACCTTGAAGTGCAGTACCGGGCCAAGATGATTGCGGGGCTGCAATACGCCGACGGCATGGACTTTGCGGAACTGAACTAAGCTCCAGGCTATCCTTTTCGACTGGCATTTTCCGCCGCCAGATTCAAGCCGGTATCACCACGCCGGACCCTCGCTGCCAGCTAGAATCGCGGCTCCAGCTATGCGAAACTGCTAGAAGCGATGCGGAAAGCTTGGGACAATCCGATCAGTCATGCTATGCCGGCAGAGGCATACGTCCCCGCTGACGTGCAGGTCGGAAGCGTAAACATCGCGCCTGCCACGGTGTTGGCGCCCATGGCTGGCGTAACCGATACAGTCTTTCGCCGCTTCATCCGTAATGCCAGCGTCTTCGACGCACGCGCGCACCAACCCGAAAGCCAGAATCTGATCTCCGCGGTCGAAGCTGGAATTTCAAATCTCCAGTCCGGGTGCGGATTGATCATGACCGAATTCACTTCTGCCGACGGGTTGGCGCGCTGCCGCGAATCACGCCGCAAACGGTACCTCACGTTTTACGAGGACGAACATCCAATCTCCGCGCAACTATTCGGATCAGACGCAAAGGTCGTTGCCGATGCAGCCCGGGTCGTCGAGCAGCTTGGATTTGACATGGTCGATCTCAATCTGGGCTGTCCTGCCAAGCGAGTGGTCAAGTGCAATGGCGGCTCCGGACTACTGCGCGATCTGCCGCAAATTCAAAAGATTTTCGACGCGGTGCGGGTGGCAGTAACGATTCCGTTTACCGTCAAGTTCCGGATGGGATGGTCGGACGCAGAGATCGTTTGCGTGCAGTTAGCGAAGCTTGCTGAAGACTGTGGACTCAATGCTGTCGCTCTGCACGCGCGCACTCGCGAGCAGGGATACAGCGGCAATGCGCGCTGGGAATACATTGCAGCAGTCAAAGACGCAATCAAAATCCCAGTCATTGGAAATGGCGACATTCGCACGCCTGAGGACGCCGTAGCCATGGTTGAGCAAACTGGATGTGACGCCGTCATGATTGGCCGGACCGTGCCTTCCAATGCGTGGATCTTCCGCCAGATCGCCGAATACACCGCATCGAAGCAGGCCACCGGCATCGGCACCTACACGCATGCGACCGAAGAAGACCGTTGGCAGATGATCCGTACTTACTTTTCTATGCTGGTGGAAGAGGAACTACCGGACGCGGTAGGGAAGATGAAGCAATTCACTTCGTGGTTCACTCACGGCGTTACTCATGGCAGCCATCTGCGCAAAGCGGTGTACGAAGCGAAGACTGCGAAAGACATTCTTTCGCGCGTGGATGAATTCTTCGAGATGCAACTCGCTGCTCCGGCAATGGTGTAGTTGGCGAAGAATTTAAGAACTTAACCCATCAGCATTCCGCCGTTCACGTTCAACACGTGTCCGGTTATGTAGCCCGCATCGGGCGAGGCTAAGAAGCAAACCGCGTGCGCGATTTCCTGGTCCGTTCCTGCGCGTCCCAGCGGAATCGTCTTCGCCATTGTCTCTTTCAGTTCAGGACTGAGAACCTCGGTCATCGCAGTCTGAATCCATCCGGGGGCGACTGCGTTCACGGTGATGTTGCGCGATGCGACTTCACGAGCGACCGCCATGGTTAATCCGATCAAGCCCGCTTTTGACGACGCGTAATTCGCCTGTCCCGCCTGACCCATCTGTCCAAAGATGCTGGTGATGTTGATGATGCGTCCCCAGCGCTGCTTGAGCATGGAGCCAATTACCTGCTGAATGCACAGATACGGACCAGTGAGGTTCGTGTTCAGCACGGCATCCCAGTCTGCGCGCTTCATTCGCATCAGCAGTTGGTCCTTGGTGATACCGGCGTTGTTCACGAGGATGTCGATCTTGCCGAAGCGTTCGATCGCGCTCTTCGTTGCAGACTTGATCTGCTCCTCTTGCGCCACATCCATCGCGAAGCTTGCGGCCTCGCCGCCGGCGGAAGCGATCTCGCTCTCGACTTGCTGAAGCTTCTCAAAATTGCGCGCGGCCAAAGCCACGCGAGCTCCTTCTCTGGCGAGACGGATTGCGCAGGCACGCCCGATTCCTTGCGATGCCCCCGTCACCAGTGCGACACGACCGTCCAGTGGTTTCATTCGTTGTGGTCAGGTGAATTGAGGATTATAGAACTTCCATTCACGACAGGTCGGCATGTGGGCTGGCGGTTTCCTTGAGGACTTCGGGTTCGTATTCCTCGTCCTCGAATTTCGCAGGATAGCGGCGATAAAGATACCGCAGCGTGATCGGTGCGAACATTGTCGTAGCCGCGGTCATGAACACAACGATTGCGTATGCCGCATCCGAAATCATCTTCATTTGGACGCCGATGAGGGCGACGATCAGTCCAACCTCGCCGCGCGGCGTCATGCCGACACCAACTTTCGCCGCCGTCTGCCAACCTTCTCGCAGCACTGGCAATCCGCAGCCAATCACCTTCGAAGCGATGGCCAATATGGAAATGACGATCGCGGAGACGAGTACCTTGCTTCCAAATACGCTCAGGTTGAGCTTCGCGCCCATAATGAAGAAGAAATATGGAGCGAGAAATTCGTTGATGGCGGATACGCGTGGGATCAGGTTCCATTCCGGCGCATATTCGGCAAAGGACATGCCGGCAAAGAACGCTCCGATAATCGCGGCCATCCCAATTTGCTCGGCTACCACCGAGAGCGCAAGACAGATGGCCAACGCAAGCACCAGCGGCGCGTTATGCGTTTCCATGCGCTCAAGTCCGGGCCGCATGCGCTCGATAATGGTGGGAGCGAAAAAGATCATGATCAAGGCGAATCCTACGGCTTCTACGAGCAGCAGCGTGAGCTGAATCCAGGCAATCGCGCCGGAAGAAACCAAGCCCACGACGACGGCAAGCAGCACCATGCCAAGGATGTCGTCAAAGACGGCCGCGCCGACGATGATCCTCGCCGCTCGGGTGGACATGACTGCAAGATCCTCGAGCACGCGCGCAGTAATGCCAACGCTCGTCGCAACCATGGCCGCGGCAATGAATGTCGCCTCGTGAGCCGGATGATTGCGCAGCATCATGTAAGAGAAGCCGAGGACGAACGGAAGCGCCATTCCGGCTGTTGCCACACCTAAGGCAGAGGCGCCGATGCGGATCAGTTCTTTTGGTCGAGTCTCGAGTCCGACGGTGAAAAGTAAGAAAATCGCTCCCAACTCGCCGAAGGAAATCGTGGCGTCGCTGGGAACTACAAATCCTGTCAAATACGGGCCCAGCACGACGCCCGAGAGAATCTCCCCGAGCACCGCAGGCAATGACAGCTGCTCAAACAGTTCACCGAAAATCTTCGCCCAGAGGAAGATCACCAGTAACTGCAGCAGAAATGGATCGGCGGCGTGCCTCATGCCGATTCCTTATTCTCATCACGGACGGGGTTGCACGCTACCTAAATCCAGAGTAGATGTTTCATTCCAAGACTCATTCAGAGCCGAAACGGCACTCGCGTACATCTATATGCACACGCAAATGTTGGCTGCAGGCGGGCGACATTTCGAAGGTGTTAATCTGAAGTGGCTGCGGAGCTTGCGGCTAAGAAGCTGAATTCCATGGATCATCGCGCATTTTTCTTTCACAAGCTAGGTCTCACGAATCGAGACCTTGAAAGCTATCTGGCTCAGGCACTCTCAGCAGGAGGCGATTACGCCGACCTCTACTTTGAATATCTGACCTCGACGTCGCTGAGCCTCGACGAGTCGTTAATCAAGTCGGCTACCCAGGGCATTTCGGCCGGATGCGGTGTTCGAGTCATTTCCGGAGAGCGCACCGGATACGCCTATACCGACGATCTCTCGCCGGAACGCATTCTGCGTGCCGCGCGAACGGCGGCATTGATCGCAAGCGGGCCGAACAAGCAGCCGATTGCCAATCTCAAAGACACGACAGGTGGGCACACGCTTTATGCCGTCGCGTCGCCGTCCGTGGATGCGGAGGTGGCCGCCAAGGTCAAATTGCTGCACCAGGCAGACCGTAAGGCGCGCAGCTTTGATTCCCGAATCGTCCAAGTGCGCGCAAGTTATGCAGACGAGTTGCGCCGCATCCTGGTGGTCGGATCGGATGGAGTAATCGCCTCTGACTCGCAGCCGCTCGCCCGCATGAACGTTTTCTGTATCGCAAAAGACGAGCAGAGCTCATCCCGCGGAAACTCCGGTGGCGGCGGACGGGTTGGAATCGAGTACTTCCAGACCGAGAAGACGCCTGAATACTTCGCGCAGGAAGCGACCCGCCAAGCCATCATTCAGCTGGATGCGCGCGAGGCGCCGGCCGGCGAAATGGAAGTTGTGCTCGGTCCGGGCTGGCCAGGCGTGCTGCTGCACGAAGCCGTCGGACATGGTCTCGAGGCGGACTTCAATCGCAAGAAAACGTCTGCATTTGCCGGACTCATTGGCAAGCCAGTAGCCAGCGAGAAGGTCACGGTCGTTGACGACGGCACCATGCCGTCTCGTCGCGGATCCATCAATGTCGATGATGAAGGATCGCCGACGCAGCACACCACCCTGATTGAGAACGGCATCCTGAAGGGCTACATAAGCGACAAGCTTTCAGCACGACTGATGGGCATTGCCGATACCGGGAATGGCCGGCGCGAAAGTTACGAACACATCCCGATGCCACGCATGACCAACACCTACATGCTCGCAGGGCAGGACGATCCGGCAGACATCATCAAGTCGGTAAAGCGCGGACTATTTGCCGTGAACTTCGGTGGGGGGCAAGTGGACATCACGAACGGAAAATTTGTCTTCTCCGCGTCTGAGGCCTACCTGATTGAAGACGGCCAGATCACCGCGCCGGTGAAGAATGCAACCCTGATCGGCAACGGCCCTGACGTGCTCACACGCGTTTCAATGGTCGGCAATGATCTGGAGCTCGATGAAGGCGTCGGTACCTGCGGCAAAGATGGACAATCCGTACCGGTCGGCGTTGGTATGCCGACGTTGAAAATTGATCGCCTGACCGTCGGCGGTACCGGCTAGAGCCATATCCAAATCAATGCCAGTTGAAACCCAGGAACGAATCGAACTCGGGCAAGGCCTGAAGGAGATCGCGGTTGACGTGGTCGAGCGCGCGATCAAGGCGGGAGCTACATCTGCCGATGCGATTGCGCGTGATGGCAACGAGTTCTCTACGCTCGTCCGGCTTGGCGAAGTAGAGACGCTGAAGGAGTCTGGCGCGCGGGCGTTGGGATTGCGCGTCTTTGTCGGCAAGCAGACGGCCGGCACTCACACCAGCGACTTCTCGCGCGAAGGCATCGAGCGGCTGATCTCCAGTGCAATTCAGTTGGCGCGAGCCACATCTGAAGATCCGAACGCCGGTTTGCCCGACGCCGCGTTGCTCGGCTCATTGAAGCAAGATCTCAATCTCTATTACGACGACGTTTACTCGCTGCCAACCGCCAACCGCATCGATTACGCTCGACGGACGGAAGCTGCCGCGCTTGGCGTCGATTCCCGCATCACCAATTCGGAAGGTGGCTCGTTCGACGCGGCGACCGGATACAAAGTCCTGGCTAACTCGCTCGGGTTTGTCGGCGAATATCGGCGTTCTTATTGTTCGATCTCGGCGATTCCGATTGCCCAAGATACGAGTGGAGCGATGCAGCGCGACTACTGGTACTCGACCTCGCGCACACTCGAAAAGCTCGAGTCGCCTGAAGGGGTCGGCCGCAAAGCGGCGGAACGCACTCTGCGCCGGCTCGGTGCGCGCAAGATGCCGACGCAGAAGGTCCCAATCATCTTTGATCCGATGGTCTCGCGCGGGCTCATCGATCACATCTTCGACGCAGTGAATGGCGATGCCATCTATCGCCACGCGTCGTTCCTCGCCGGAAAGCTCGGCGAGCAGGTCGCAGGCGAGAACGTCACCATCGTCGATGACGGAACGATGGTCGGCGGTTTCGGTTCATCACCATTTGACGGCGAGGGAGTGCCCACGCGCCGGACGGTTGTGATCGAACGCGGCGTGCTGAAGAGCTACTTGCTGAATACCTATACGGCGAAAAAGCTCGGCCTCAAGACCACCGGCAACGCTGCTCGCGGCCTGGTCGGTAATCCCGGCATCGGCTCAGGCAATTTTTATCTCGAAGCGGGCGGAAAGTCGCGCGAGGAGATGATTCGGGACGTTCGCAGCGGACTTTACGTCACCGAGTTCCTCGGTTTCGGCGTGAACTTGGTGACCGGCGACTTCTCTCGCGGCGCATCGGGCCTCTGGATCGAGAATGGCGAGTTCGCCTACCCGGTCGAGGAGATCACCGTCGCCGGCAATCTCAAACACATGTTCCGCAACATTTCCGTGATTGGCAGCGACCTCGAATTTCGCAGCTCAGTGGCTGCGCCCACCATCCGTATTGAAGGAATGACCGTTGCAGGAGAGTAACTCCTTTCGTTTTCTGACGATTACTGCATTGGCATCTCGCGCTTTTCGCCTGCCTTGGCTGCCAACCAGCGTAACCACGAGCAAATACGAGACTAAGTAGAAATCATCTACTCTGGATTCCAACCTCCTAAAGCTGCCGTGCGTCTTAATCAGCAGAATGGAACTTCGAGCAGCAGTGGCGACCGGAGCGAGCTATTTTTTGATCGTCGCGCTCACCGTCTATGGGTTCCGTCTCTTTGCCGAGTATCACGCCAAAGGCCGGTGGGCTAAGAATGTAACCAGCTTGTTAGCCGGACTGGGCCTGCTCCTGCTGGCCGCGGGCCTCCTGTTGACGCCGCAAAATACGGCGGTGCTGCTGCAAATCGCGCATACCAAGATCTCCCGAGTTCTGTTGTGGGGAAGTAACACGCTGTTGCTGGCCGCTATCGCTGCGTTTGGGCTGATCACGTATAGCCGTCCCTTGCGCCTGTGGCACGAACGAAAGATTGAGAGTGACCTGCGACGTGAGCTACCCAAAATCCCCTGATCCATCCCAAAGAAGAGGCTCAGCCAACGATCGAGGACGCGTGGTCAGGTTCCCCGCGGCGGGCGATCCCTCCGCTCCAAATCAGAAATGGAGCATCTGGCGCATCGGACCGGGCATCGTTACTGGTGCGGCAAACCTCGATCCGTCTGCGGTTATCACCACGACCATTGCTGGTGCCGCCTTTTACCACTCGCTGATGTGGGTGGTGGTTCTCATCATTCCTTTCTTGCTGGCGATTTTTTCCGTTACCAGCCGCATTGGCGTTGAGACGGGACAAGGAATCCTGGATCTTGTGCGCGAGAACTATGGCCGAAAGATCGCGGTCGCCGGCGCCGTCCTGACCATCATTACGAATCTCGCCGTGGTGATTGCCGACATCATGGCGGTGTCGGACGCGCTGTCGATCCTCACTGGTCTGTCGCGGATGTTCTTCATTGCCGGAACCGCGTTTTTCGTCTGGTACATACTCGTGTTCCAGGACTATCAGAAGATCACTCGCGCTCTGGTATTGCTGTCCATGCCGCTGTACCTGTACGTGGTTGCGGCAGTGCTCACGAAGCCGCATCTTGGACAACTGATCAGGGATGTTTTCGCTCCGCACATGCAGGCTACCGCCGACTATGCGGAGAACATCGTCGGGCTCTTTGGCTCCTTCCTGACGCCATACATCATCATCTGGCAGACCAGCTCGCGGAGCGACCCGGGCCACGAACATCATCAGGCCGACTCGATCATGTCCACGGGTGTGACGTTCATTCTGGCTTCGTCCATCATGGTTGCCGCCAGTGCCGTGCTGCATCTGGACAGGGCAATCGATCTGACTACAAGGCAGGCAGCCGACGCTCTCCGTCCGGCTGTGGGAGATTGGGGCCCCATTCTGTTCGCGATAGGCATTATCGGCTCCGGAATGGTGGCGCTTCCAGTGCTGACTGCCTCCATGTGCTTCGATCTCGCCCAATCAATCGGATGGAAGTCGGGGCTTAGCGAGAAGCCGTGGGAAGCAAAGCGCTTTTATGTGCTGATCTCTGCCGCGGTGTTCCTGGCTGCGGGCGCAAACTACCTGCGCATCAATCCCGTCACGGCGCTGTATTGGTCGATGATTCTGGCAGGCGTGTTGCTGATTCCGACGCTGCTGTTCATCCTCATCATCTCGAATGACCGCAGAATCATGAAGACCGTGAACACCAGGTGGCAGAACTTCTGGCTGGGCGCGGCAACCGGGGGCACGGCGGCCGCCGGACTCATCTACTTGCGCTACAAGCTCTTCTGAGCGCTTGTGCAAGGCCGAGTCCGGCCTGATTCCCCCGGTTTTGCAGCATTCACCCCGCAAAGAAGCGAAGCATCAATCCACGCATCCCTGCTAAAATCCAGCTAGGACCTAATGAACCCCGATTTAGAAAAGCTGACCAGGCTTGAGCAAGTAGACCGGGAACTCGCCAGAGTTTCCGCCGAAGTATCTGCGCTGCCCAAGCGCGTAGCCGAGATCGAGCACCAACTGGCAGACGCAAAGGCCAAGGTCGAACAGGCGCGCACGGCCATGAAGAGCCAGGACACGAAGCGCCGCAGCCTCGAATCCGACATTCAGGCATTCCAGCAGAAGATTGGGAAGTTCCGCGATCAGTCGCTCGACGTTAAGACCAACGACCAATACCGGGCCTTGATGCACGAAATCGAGTTCGCCCAGTCGGAGATACGCAAAGCCGAAGACAAGATCCTCGAGATCATGGAAGGCGCCGAGCTATTTGACCGTCAGGTGAAGGCCTCCGAGGGCGAGCTGAAGGCGCAGTCAGCTCAGGTCGAGAAAGAAAAAGAAGAGGCTCGTGGATTGACCGCAAAGGACGAAACGCGCTTGAAAGAACTTCAGGCCGAGCGCGAGGGCTTGCGTTCAGGGGTGCAGAGCGATCTGCTCCACCTCTACGACCGGGTTCTCAGGGCACGCAAGACGGCGCTCGCCGAAGCCCGCGAACAGCGTTGCACTGCATGTTATGTACTCTTACGCCCGCAAAAATGGAACGAGGTCAAAGCCGATACGGAAGTGATGACCTGCGACAGTTGTGGACGAATCCTGTTCTACAATCCCGCCAACGAGCCCCAACCCGAGCCAGAGAAAGCCGAGAAAAAGAAGACGCGGAAATCGAAATCATCCGCCGAAGTTGTCGAGATGATGCGCGCCGCCGGCGAAGCTCCAATCGAAACCGAAGTCCCCGCCGAAAGCAGCTCGTAGTCTCACCAATCGGAACGACGGTCGCTCCTCCTCAGGCGAGCCTTTGCTTGGTTCCCTGTATCAGTAGAATCAAAACCATGCCCCGTTCGGCGCTCAAGGTTGAAAGGTCGCAATTGACGCCTGTTCGCATCAGCCGTCGTGCTGCGACCCGTCTGCGCCAAGGGCATCCGTGGGTGTACCGCTCCGATCTTGACGGTGAGCCACAACTACCACGCGGCGCATTGGTCGCGGTGATCGACGATCGCGGAAAGTTTATGGGCACGGCGCTGGCGAGTTCAAAGTCGCAAATCTCATTGCGCATGATCTCTGCCGCCGAGATCAGTGAGGCGGAGTTGCCGTCGCTCATCGCTTCCCGAGTGCGGACTGCGGTGGAGTACCGTCGCCTGCTGAAGGTACCTGAGCAAAGCAATGCTTATCGGCTGGTCTTCAGCGAGGCCGACCAGCTTCCCGGATTAATCGTCGATCGCTACAACGACGTGCTTGCCTTCCAGATGTTGACCCAAGCGATGGACAGGCCGGAGCTGCGCTCGACAGTTGTCTCAGTTCTGGAAGACGAGTTTCGTCCTGCTGGGATCATCGAACGTGTGGAACCGCGCATCCGCGAACTGGAAGACCTGCTGCCTGTACCTGGCGGTCAAGTGCATGGAGATAAGTCGGCCACTGTAATAGAAATGCGCCAAAACCCGAGAGAGCCACCGCTTCGGTTTCACTACGAAGCTGCGGCCGGACAAAAGACGGGAGCGTTTCTAGATCAGCGTGAGAACTATGCGGCAGCTTCGCGCTTCGCGCACGGCGAGGCCTTGGACGCCTTCTGCTATCAAGGTGGATTCGCGCTGCACCTGGCCCGAGTCTGCCCGCAAGTGACAGGCGTTGATTCCTCGCGCGCAGCCCTCGAGTCCGCCGAAAAGAATTTCGACTTGAACCGCGAGTCGCTTGCCACACCAGAAATTGAATGGATCGAAGCCAATGCCTTTGATCTGCTACGCGACTGGTCGGACGCCGGCCGGAAGTTTGGCACAATTGTGCTTGATCCTCCAGCATTCGCAAAAACCAAGCGGGCCTTGGACACCGCCTTGCGTGGATACAAAGAACTGAATCTCCGCGCCCTGAAGATGCTGGAGCCCGGTGGCATCCTGGTCACATGTTCGTGTTCGTACCACGTCGGCAAGGAGGAATTCCTGCAGATGCTCACCGAAGCTGCCACCGACGCGCACCGTCGTATTCGCCTGCTCGAAGTGCGCGGACAAAGTGTGGACCATTCGATAGTCGCCGGAGTACCGGAAACTGCATATCTCAAGTGTGTAATTGCGTATGTGGAGTGACAGAGTAAGACAAATAGTGCCAAATGACTCTGTCATTCATGAGATTAGTCAAGCAAGACAATGTATTTTGTCGTCTTAGTCATCCGGAACTAGGCACAGAACCCGAGTAGAACCCACTAAAAACATCCTAAGATTGATGAATGCACTTCACCTTCCCCTGGCTGTGCAGACTAGCCGCAGTCTGCCTTGTCGCGATTACCGTGACCGGATGTGGCGGCACAGCGTCTTCGCCCACCTCGTCTGTTGTCGCCGCTTCCAACACGCCGCCAGCCGCGGCTCAAACGGCTGCTCCAGCACCGACTAGTTCAACTCCTACCCCGACGCCAACTCCTCCTTCCACAACAAGTACTCCCACCGGAAATACCATCAGTGCCATTGAGCAAATGCCGGGTTGGGATTCTTGCGACACCTGTTCTGGTGGTGGCCCGATCGCCTACTCCATGACGCAGGGACTCAGTTATCCGCAGTCAGCTACGACTAGATTCTCTATCGCACAGGGAAGCGCGTGGGGTCACGCGCTCTGGTGGAAGCGATTGGGAAACGATATTAACGCCTCGCACTTCGTTCTCAGCCTCGATCAGTACATTGAGAACCCGGGCGTTTCCTGGGGCACCGAATACAACGTCAATCAGATCATCGCTGGCGGATGGTACAACCTGGCCGTTCAGTGTTCCTTTGGGCTCGGAATATGGCAGGTTTGGGACCCGGCGAACCAGCATTGGGTTCCCACCGGTGTTCCGTGCGCGCGTCCAACGCCGTTGTCACACGTTCAATTGCGATTGGAGTTCGCCCGCAGCAATGGGCAGGCGGTATTTGTCTCCATCGGAGTAAACGGAAACAATTACCCCGTGAACATGGCATTCAATCCGCTACCGATCAACGGCCTCAATGGCGACTTCGGAGTGAGCTTTCAATTGAATTCCAATGGCAATCCCGATCCGTATTCGGTCTGGGTGCACAATCTGTCGCTGAATTACTGGTAGTGGAAGTTAGTGAAGCGAGATTAGAGCTTCATGGCCGCTGCCATAATTGGCTTTGCCCACTCTGGAGTCAGTGACAGTCTGCACGAGCTTACAATCCGGCCTCGCATGATGTGCGCGACGAGCAGAGGTTGAGGGGCTTTGCCCGTGTGCGGGTCGGCTTCTTCGCTGTTGTCGTAGAGGAGCACTTCGGTAGCTTTGGGAAGAAGCTGGATCAGGTTGAATCGGCTGCTGTTATACCTGGCGCAGATCGTAGCCTCAGGGATTGAGTGACCGCCTCTCGCAACTCTGGCTTGTACACGCGCGATGTGAAGTTCTGGGCTGCGCAGGCCGACATACCAGATGCGGACCTCGATTCCTGCTGACAGCGCAATGTCGAGCAGGCGCGTGATTGTATTTCCTCCAAGCGTCGTCTCAAAGGCGAAGTTGCAGCGCTCCGCGACAACGCGCTCCAACAATCGTTTACCTTCGTTCCACGCAACACTATTTGCTTCAGATTGCGTCAGGAAAGGTTTGCAACCAGGATGCGCCTTGCGGCTTCGTCAGGATTGAAGTACTCGCTGCCTGATTCCGAGAACATCGCGCCCCCGATACTGCTCTTTCCGCCTCCATTGGTGCCCGTTAAAACATAAATACAAGGACGGCGAACGCTTTTAATCACGCTTGCGCGCCGCTGCGAGCCCGGCCTTGCCTAGCCGGGCCGGTGACGCCTTGAACGCAGCCTTCATCGCTGAATGTGATTCGGTAGTCTGCATCCGCGCGAGAAGCGCATCGAATTCGCCACTTAGAGTGTCGAGCTTGACTTCATCGCCGCGCGACAAAGTGTTGTAGTCTTCGATAGACATCAGCACAGCCCTCGAGGCATCGTGTTTGGTGATCACCACAACCTGTCCCTGAAGGGCTTTCTCCAGAATGCTTCCAAACTCGTTCTTAGCCTCAGTCGCTGTAATGGAAACAGGTTGGCGGTTCGCCCTAAGCCTACGCAAGCTGTTGACTGCGGGTAGGCTGGTGTTGTGATCTGCCTTGTGTCGCGTCGGCATATGGCTATTTTAGCCATACTGGTCAAAGTTGAGCCCGGATGGCAAATAGCTCATCATTTATCGAACAGACAGCCCCGATGAGCTCTGACGCGTCCATCCTCTCCGCCCTCCAACGCTATTGGGGCTATGATTCCTTCCGCCCGTTGCAGGAGCGCATCGTAAGCAGCCTTCTTACAGGACACGATACCTGTGTGGTGATGCCGACCGGCGGTGGCAAGTCTCTTTGCTATCAATTGCCCGCGGCAATGCTTCCGGGGAAGACCGTCGTCGTGATCTCTCCCCTGATCGCGCTGATGCAAGACCAAATGGCCCAACTCGCGCAGATGGGAATCGCCGCCGGCAGCCTGAACAGTTCGCAGGCGGGAAGCGAGCAGTCGAAGATCGTGCAGCAGGCGCGCGAAGGTCGATTTCGTCTGCTCTATCTCTCTCCGGAACGGCTTGCGCGTAAAGACAGCATCGAATGGCTGAGCCGCGTGCCTATCTCGTTCTTCGCCATCGACGAGGCGCATTGCATCTCGGAATGGGGACACGAGTTTCGCCCTGAATATCGCCAGCTCAGCGCACTTCGCCAGCATTTTCCGGAACGCCCCATTGCGGCTTTCACTGCGAGCGCCACGCGCCAGGTTCGCCACGATATTCTTCAGCAGCTCCGGTTGCGCAATCCGGATAAATACATTGCCAGCTTCCACCGCCCAAACCTGCGATATCTGGTGAAGGAATGCGAGTGGGGCACGCAATTCCCCTTGCTCCTACACGCACTGCGAAACTATGCGGGCAGCAACGTCATTGTTTACGCGCCCACGATCAAGAGCGTGGAAGAGACGGTCGATATGCTTGAGGAGCAGGGAATTCCGGCCGTCGCGTATCACGGAAAGATGGACAGCGATGCGCGCCGCCGCAATCAGGAGCGCTGGACCTCCGATGAGGTGCGTGTCCTGGTCGGCACAATTGCTTTTGGTTTGGGAATCAATAAAGCATCCGTTCGCGCCGTGATTCACCTGTCCCTGCCAAAGTCGATCGAACAGTACTATCAGGAGGCCGGACGCGCAGGACGAGACGGAGAGCCGGCCGATTGTCTGCTGCTGTGGCAGAAACGCGACGTCGGGCTGCTCACATATTTCATCGATCAGATTGAGGATCCCGCAGAGAAAGAGCGCGCATGGCAGAGATATCACCAGGTTCGGCGCTTCGTCGAAGCCGGACAGTGCCGCCATCTGCAGATCTGTACCCACTTCGGCGAAAGCCCGAAGTGGACCGCCTGCGAAGCATGCGATGTCTGCGGCGCGACGCCCGAATGGCTGTCGGCGTTCAGCGCAAAAACTGCAAAGGCAGGCAAATATTTTGCTTCGGCCGCAGTGTCGAAACCGACGCAACCCGGCGTCGATCGTGAGATGAGCGAATATCTCCGCGAGTGGCGGCGAACTACCGCCAGAGAACAGGGCATCGCGGCATTTGTCGTGATGCACGACACGACTCTCGACGAAGTGTGCCGCGTCAATCCACGTTCCTTGGCGGATGTGCGCCGCATTCCAGGCTTCGGAGTGCGTAAAACCGAGTTGTATGGCAAAGCGATATTGCAGGTGCTAGAGCGTTTTCGCCACGGCGCACGCGCGACAGAAGCGCTCAAGAAGAAGTCCAAACCTGCCGAGGAGACGTTGGGATTGCTCGCCCAAGGCCACACTCTGGATGAGATTGCGAAAATTCGCGGCAGACAGATCGGCAGCGTCGCAACGATTGTTGCTGAGCTGGTCGAACGCGGGCAATTGGAGTTCCAGCAGTCGTGGATCGGTGCCACCAACTTGGAGAAGATTGAAGCAGCCTGCAGGAAACTCGGCATGGAACGATTAAGAACCATCAAAGACGACCTGCCGCCAGAGATCACCTTCGAAGAAATACGCCTGGTAGTAGCCATGCTGCGCTCGAGACAGCCGCAAGCCTGATGACTGCACGACTCTACTCAAAACTGGTTTTTTGTCATGCCTGCTACCCTGATTCGTGGTCGTTGAAGTTCCCAAATACGTCACTGCCATCGGATCTGTGGCTGCCGTGTGCACGACATTGTCCTTCATTCCGCAGCTTGTTCGCACTTGGCGATCGCGCCGTGCGGGCGATGTGTCCACGCTGTGGCTTGCGTTGTTTACCGGCGGCATCACTTTGTGGCTGATTTACGGACTGCTGCTGCCCTCGATGCCGATCATCGTTGCCAATGCTGCGACTCTGGCTCTGATTGTCTGCATCAGTGCTCTGAAATTTCGCTATCGTGAACGCGAGTAATGCAGACGCTAGAGAGAGCCAAACCTGCCTTCTTCGCTCATCCACGCTGGCGAAAGCCGGCCGCCATGGTGTGGGTTGGGTTCATTGCGCGCGAGGCGGCGATCTTCATTGGACACACTTACCGCGTCTCCAAGCTCTCCAACAGCTTCGGATTCGGATGGGAGACGGGGCGCATCGCGCAATCCATCGCCACCGGACACGGCTTCGGTTCGCCATTCCAACCGGGAACCGGACCGACTGCTTGGCTTGCGCCGATCTATCCGTATCTGTTGGCCGGGATCTTCAAAGTCTTCGGCGTGTACTCAACCGGATCGGCAATCGCGATTCTGTCTCTAAATTCGGTTTTTTCCGCGCTTACCGTCATCCCCGTGTTTCACATTGCGCGGCGCACGTTCGGCGATCGTGTCGCGATCTGGTCGGGATGGCTTGGTGCTTTGTTTCCATATGCGTGGTATTGGGCAGTCAAGTGGGCGTGGGAGACCAGTCTGGCCACGCTGTTACTCGCTTGCGTGTTCTTACTGTCGCTGCGTATGGCGGGAATCTGCTGGATCGACGCGCATCGAGTAGAGTCTTCGCCGCGATCGCGAGCCCCAGAATGGCTGCTCTTTGGATTTCTGTGGGGGGTAATTGCGCTCACGAACCCATCATTGCTGCTATGGCTGCCGTTTGCCGGGCTCGCGCTCGTGTTAAGACAGATGCGCGAGCAGCGCGAGCGTCGTGCTTTGCTGCACGCAGTCGCCGCCGGAGTGTTGTTCATCGCGATTGTGAGTCCGTGGGCGGTGCGCAACTACGTGGTCTTCCGCAAATTCGTTCCGGTGCGCGGAAACTTTGGCGCCGAACTGCGCATGGGAAATGGCGAGAATGCGGTCGGACTGTGGCGTTTCTGGATGCATCCGAGCGGGAATCCCATTGAGTTTGAGAAGTACGAGCGCATGGGCGAGGTCGCATATGTGAAGCAGAACCAGTCAGAGGCGTTGGATTTCATCCGCTCGCACCCAGCATCCTTCGCGAAACTGTGCTTCTATCGGTTTCTCTACTACTGGTATGACGTGCCGCGCGATCCCGGACCCTATCCACTGCTGTGGTTCAGGAATGTCAGTTTTCTGCTGTCGTCAATTTTTGCATTTGCCGGTCTCTGGGCGATGTGGCGGCGAAGACATCCCGCGACGTTACTTTATGGGTCACTTCTTCTGGCGGTTCCGCTAATTTATTACGTCACATTTCCCCATCCACGGTATCGTGCTCCTATTGAACCCGAGATTCTGGTGTTGATTGTGGGGCTGTTTTCCATGGCCGAACCACGCGCATCAGCTCGGATACCGACATCCAAAGCGGGCGAAAAGTATCCAATGACCGGCCAAATCAGATGAAATTGGTGCCCTCGCGACAGTTCGCGATCGATCGTAAAAAGCCGCTTCGTCGAGTTTCCGTGGTCCTTCCTGTCTATAACGAGAGCGCGACGATTGCGGCCACCGTCGAGCGAGTGCTCACTTCAGCGTCTCCACTCGATCGTGAACTGGTGATTGTGGACGACTTCTCGACCGACGGAACGCGCGAATTGCTGCCGCAAGTGGTCGAACAGGTGCGGCAATCGTTTGGAATGCCGGTCGAACTGGTGCTGCACGATCGCAATCACGGCAAAGGAGCGGCTCTGCGCAGCGGTTTTCAGCGAGCTACGGGAGACATCTTGATTATCCAGGACGCCGATCTGGAATACGACCCACGCGATTATCCCATTCTGCTGGAGCCGATTTTGGAAGGTTACGCCGACGTCGTGTTCGGAAATCGCTTCCACGGCGGCTCACACCGCGTGCTTTATTTCTGGCACTACGTCAGTAACCAGGCATTGACGTTCCTTTGCAACATGCTGACGAATCTGAACCTCACCGACATGGAAGTCGGATACAAGGTTTTTCGTCGCGAAGTGCTCGATGCAGTGCAATTCCGCAGCAATCGATTCGGTTTTGAGCCGGAGTTTACGATCAAAGTGGCACGTCTCGGGTGCCGAATCTATGAAGTTCCCATCCGTTATCACGGGCGAACTTACGAAGAAGGCAAGAAAATCACCTGGCGCGACGGCGTGGCCGCGGTCTGGCACATACTGCGATTCAGGTTTTTCGAATAAGCAGAGAGTCGATTTCGCTTGCCAGAGGCAACAAATCGGTCGCCGCAGGTACCCGCAGGTACAACGCCCTGAAGTCATTAAAGGACGGATTTGTAGCGGCTATACTTTACGGGACTGTCAACAGTCCCAATGAAGACCGACCTCGAACTGGAGCAAGCGGTGAAAAAGACCGCCAGCGGCGACCCTGAAGACGCCACACGCTGCGTGCACGCGGGTGAAGAGCGGCATTCCAAATCTGCTCCGCTGGCTACCAGTACGGTCCAAACCGCTGTTTTTGCCCTGTCAAACGTCGAGGAACTGCGCCGAATCAGTGAAGGAAAGTCGTCGGCGTATATGTACACACGGTACGCAAACCCTACAACTCGCGTAGCAGAACGGAAGATTGCGGCACTTGAAGGCGCTGAAGATTGCGCCGTAACGTCTAGCGGAACGTCCGCAGCGATGTCGGCGCTGCTCGCTTTGTGCAAAGCCGGCGACGAGATCGTCGCCATGCAGGATCTTTACGGCGGCACAACGAAACTTTTCGAGAAAGTTTTCGGCCGTTTCGGCGTGGCCACACGCTTCGTCCCTTTCCGCGATATTGACCGAATCGAGACTTATTTCAGCAAGAAAACGGCAGTCTTGTTTCTGGAGTCGCCCACCAATCCAACGCTGCGTTGCGTGGATCTGGCCAAACTAGCGGACATTGGGCACCATTTCGGCGCCACCGTGGTCGTCGATAACACATTTGCGACGCCCATTTTGCAGAAGCCGCTCAGGCTCGGCTGCGACGTTAGCTACCATTCGGCGACCAAATTCCTCGGCGGACACAGCGATATAGTCGCCGGCGCGGTCTGCGGATCGAAGGAATTCATCCAACGCGCTCGCGAAATGATGGTCATGACCGGTGGCTCGCTCGACCCTGGCGCGTCCTATTTACTCATTCGCGGCCTCAAGACGCTCGAATTAAGGGTAGAAAGGGCCTGCGAAAACGCCGAAAGGATTGCGATTGCCCTCAGCCGAAATCCAAAAATTGCGCGCGTGATGTTTCCAGGATTGCCCGGGGATCCGTCGCATGACGTCGCGCGACGGCAGATGAGCGACTTCGGAATGCTGCTTTGCCTCGAGTTGCGCGACGGAAAGGCCGCCGAAATTTTCATCGACGGACTCAAATTGTGGGCGCTGGCGACCAGTTTAGGCGGCGTAGAGTCCACAGTTTCATATCCGATTTTGTCTTCGCACGTAGGAATGGGAGCCGAACAGCTTGCGTCAATGGACGTTTCGGCGGCTAAAGTGCGGCTCTCTGTCGGCATCGAATGCGCCGACGACCTGATTGCCGACCTGCAGCAGGCGCTCGCGCGATGCTGAAATGCCGGCCAGAGTTGCCGGAATGCAGTAGGAAAACTCGAGGTAAGTCTCTGGATTTGCCGCAAATTGGCCATCATCAAGGTGGGTTTGGCGGCGTCTAAGTATTCCAGCCCTGGACAGAGTTGCTGGGCATAGCGAGCTGGAACGGGAATTTGGAAGCGGTTATGACGAAGATGGTTCGCCATTACGGGCTGATAACGTTGACCGGAAGCGTCGTTTTGCTGTTCACAGCATGCGACAGCTCGCAGGCCAAGAAGCCGAAATCTGCTCCGGTAGCGCAAGCCCAAGCGCCAAAGATCGCCATAAAGCCGATTGCAGAGGCGCCAAAACCGGCTCCTAAGCACGTTTTTGCGCAGAAACCGCAGCCTGATCCCGTCGAAGCGATCATCGAAAAGGCCGAAAAACAGTACCAGCAAGGCCAGCAAAACTATGCAGCCGGGCACCTGGAAACCGCCAAACAGTACTTCGACGGCGCCGTAAACCTGCTCCTGGAAGGCCCAATTGACGTCAAAGCCGACGATCGTCTGGAGCGCGAACTGGACAAAATCACCGAAGGAGTGAACCAGCTCGAGGTCGCCGCGCTGCAACAAGGCGACGGTTTTACGGAACAGAAGGCGCAGCCGGCGCCAATTGATGAGGCCAATGAGGTCACTTTTCCGGTGGATCAGACGGTAAAAGCTCGCGCCGAAGCGCAGCTAAAGGAGACTAGATCCGACCTGCCGCTGGTCATGAACGACTACGTAGCCAGCTATATCAACTTCTTTTCCACCCGCGGGCACTCCACTTTGACCAGCGCGCTGGTCCGTTCAGGGCGATATCGCGACATGATTCGACGCGTTTTCAAGGAAGAAGGCGTCCCGCAAGACCTGATTTACGTCGCAGAAGCAGAGTCTGGCTTCCAACCGCTCGCGCTTTCACGGGTGGGAGCGCGTGGAATGTGGCAATTTATGGCCAGTCGCGCGGCCGGATACGGCCTGCAGCGCAGCTGGTGGATCGACGAACGTCAGGATCCAGAGCTCTCTACCAGGGCTGCCGCAAGGCATTTAAAGGATTTATACAACCAGTTTGGTGACTGGTATCTGGCCATCGCCTCGTACAATTCCGGTCCTGGGAACGTCCAACAAGCGGTCCGGCGCACCGGTTATGCGGATTTCTGGGAGCTTTATAAGCGAAATGTGTTGCCCAAAGAGACCAAAAACTACGTTCCAATCATCCTGGCGTACACAATTATGGCCAAAAACCCGGCGCAGTATGGCCTGGATAAGGTCCAACCAGCGCTCCCAATGGAGCGCGACACGGTCCGAATTGACTATCCGGTGGACCTGAGACTGGTCGCGGAGTGCGTTGACGTGGACTTGAATACGCTTACCGATCTCAATCCCAGTCTCCTGCGACTGACCACACCGAAAGACTCGACGTACGATTTGCGTCTCCCAGCCGGCACCAAAGATAAATTCATGGCCGCGATCAGTGCCATTCCGTTGGATAAGCGGGTCGCGTGGCGGTATCACCGCGTCTCGCCCGGCGATACTTTGCCGACGGTTGCGCGGCAATATCACACTACTCCGAAGGCAATTGAGGCCATAAACAATCTCCAAGGCACCGGTTTGGAGCCGGATTCTAAGATCATAATTCCGGTCGCCGCAGGTCGAAGCGGCTCCGGCAGCGCCACGGAAGTGGCTTATTCGCGCAAACCGACTCGTTACCGCGTCCGTCGCGGCGATACCGTGCTTTCGGTAGCCGACGATTTTGGCGTCTCTCCTGACCGTTTACGGCGCTGGAATCACCTCTCAGGCAATGCCCTTCATTCCGGCAAAATGCTGGTGATCTACCGCCCCGTAAGCCTCGCCCAGCAGACCGTGATCAACACGCCGCATGTGAGCCACTATCGCTCGGCGAAATCCAGAAAACGCAGGAGCACCAAGGCCGGCACGCACACCGCGTCAAAAGCCAAACCCGGCAACACTGCAGAGGCTAAAACCTCGGGCAACAGTGCGTCGCAACACGCCACAGTTGCTCTTCGGTAGCTTCCCAGTTGACAGTCAAAGAGACCGTATTGCTATAATCCGCGCCTGCCTTATTTTCGTGCTGCATGATCCGCAGCACGCCATGATGGGCTCACAATTCAGGAGGAAAAATGAGCTTCGACGATCTCACGCTTTACGGGCGCAGTGAAGACGAGATGGACGACTACGGAGATTCGGGCCTGGACGAAGAGTCCATGGAAAACAGTTACGACGAAGAAGAAGAGGAAGAAGAAGTAGCGGCCATCGGCGGCGCTGCGCGTCCTTCAAGTGGCGGTGGCGTCGGGGGAATCGGCGGCGGCGAAGAATCGGGTGGCGGACCGTCGGGGGGCGGCCCTTCCCGTTCCGGCGGCGGAGCCAGCCGGAAGAAAAGTAGTGGAGCGAGCAAGAAAAAGAGTTCCACAAAAAAGAAAAGCAGCGGATCGCGCGGCGGTTCGCGTGGCGCAGCCAAGAAAAAGAGCGCCAGCAAGAAGAAGAGCTCCAGTCGCGGCGGCGCGACCAAGAAGTCGTCGTCCCATCGTGGCGGTCGCGGTGGCGCAGCCAAGAAAAAATCCTCATCGCGAGGCGGAGCGAAGAAAAAGTCGAGCAGGAAAAAGAAATGATTTTGAATTTGTGAATTTTGAGTTTTGAATTCAAAATTCATCGAGTCAGAATTGGGAAAGCCGCGATTTCGGTCGCGGCTTTTTTTACGTGAATTAAGGCGCCCTCGGCTCGCTTTTTGTTGCCTGGGGACAAAATCAAAAGCCCAAACGGTATCGGGCGGGACCCGTCAATCAAACCGGCAAGCGGATCAACCCGAAATTTAAACACCGGCACCGTAAAATAACCGCTGTGTCCACCTCGCCAGCCGAATCGGTTGTGAGCTTTGAAAAAGCTCAGGAGATCGTGCGCTCGCACGCTGCTGCAGTGCGAGAACGCATCACCACCGTTGAATCAGTCCCACTGCTCGAGGGGATTGGCCGCACGCTCGCCGAATCTATTTTTGCCGACCGCGATTTCCCGCCGTTTCCGCGGGCCACGCGCGACGGATACGCGGTCCGCAGCGGAGATGTGCAGAAAACGCCAGCAGAACTGACGATAGCGGGGCAAATTCGAGCCGGAGGCGCCTTGCCGGACGATTTCAGTTCTCTCGAATCTAGAACGGCGATTTCCATCATGACCGGCGCGCCGGTTCCGCCTGGAGCTGATGCGGTAGTGATGGTCGAGCACACGGAGCGTGCCGGACGGAACGTACGAGTACTGCACAGCGTCGCTGCTGGAGAAAACATTGTTCCTCGATCGAGCGAGGCACAGGCAGGCTCGGTGCTGGTCGAGCGCGGAATTGTGATTTCCCATGCACAGGTCGCGCTGGCCGCATCCGCCGGGAAGGACCGAGTAAAAGTTTTCAGCAGGCCCCGCGTCGCGATCTTGCCGACCGGCGATGAAGTGATCGCCATCGATCAGACACCCGCGCCCAATCAGATCAGGAATTCCAACGGCTTCTCGCTGGCAGCCCAGGTAATTGCCGCCGGGGGTGAGCCGATACAACTCCCGATCGCGCCCGACGAGCCGCAGCGGTTGCGCGAACTGATTGGGCGAGGTCTGGAATGCGATCTGCTGTTGCTGAGCGGCGGAGTTTCGGCGGGTGAATACGATTTGGTCGAACCTGTCTTGGGCGAATTCTCACCAGAGTTCCTCTTTACCGGTGTGCAGATCCAACCGGGGAAGCCGCTGGTTTTAGGTCGCGCACGAAGCTCCTCAGGCAAGCCGACGTACTTCTTCGGACTGCCGGGAAATCCAATCTCGACTATGGTCACGTTTGAACTTTTTGCCAAGCACGTGGTTCGCGCCCTGTCTGGAGCTGCGGCGAAGCCACTGTGTGGATTGAAAGCTCAACTCGCGAAGCCGTATCGCACGAAGACAGGCCTCACGCGCTTTCTACCCGCCAAGATCAGCGGATTGTGGAACGCACCGCAAGTGGAGGCGGTAAAGTGGCAAGGGTCAGGGGACGTGGCCGCGTTCGGCCGGGCAGACTGTCTGCTGGTAGTACCGCCCGATCGCGAGGAGTTCGCGGCCGGGGAGTGGATGAGCGTGCTGCTGTTGCGCGACTGACCTTCAGCTTTTCATCAACAAAAAATATGGCTAAGCTCTCTCACTACGATCGCAGCGGACGTGCGCGGATGGTCGATGTCACGCAGAAGCCGCCGACTCATCGCGAGGCCGAGGCGTCGGCCTTCGTTCGCATGTCTGAGGAGGTCCTGAATGCTCTGCCTCAAAATCCCAAGGGCAATCCCCTGGAGGTGGCGCGCTTTGCCGGCATCGCCGCCGCCAAACGCACGGCTGACCTGATACCAATGTGCCACCCCTTGCCCCTCTCGTTCATTGATGTGGATACACGGCTATGCGAGAATGGCCTCGCTATTGCCTCGAGAGTAACTACAACCGCAAACACCGGCGTGGAGATGGAAGCGCTGGTTGCGGTCAGTGTCGCAGCGCTCACCGTTTACGATATGTGTAAGGCGCTAGACAAGGGGATCGTGATCGAGCACGTCCGGCTGGAGAAGAAGTCGGGAGGCAAGAGCGGGCCCTTCGCTCGTCTGGCCAAAGTCCCGAAACCAGCGCAGACGAAGGCCCGGCGCTCAAGGTAAACGCAAAGCATGGCAGAAAATTTTCGCGTCCTCCTGGTGGACGACAATCCGATGATCCTCGCCATGTTAAAGCAGGCCATCAGTCAGTTTGCTACGGTGGAGACCTTTGCGACACCGGCCGACGCTCTGCTGCGCGCCGTGGACGAGGCTCCCGACCTGCTTATCTCCGATCATTCCATGCCCGGATTGACCGGCAGGCAGCTCGTCGAAAATCTGCGCGCGCGTCCCGCGACCGCCAAGCTGCCGGTGATCCTCATCGCCACACGCACTGACATCAACGAGCAACTGCGCCCCATGCAGGACCAGATCGAAGACTTCATCGAGAAGCCATTCTTTCTGAAGGAAGCCACCGGACGCATCAAGCGCGTGGTGGACAAGATCGCGCTCGAGAGGATGGCCCGCGAGGCGCCTGCCGATTCCGTGGTACGTGGCAACCTTCAGCAGATGAACACCATGGACCTTTTCCAGTCTCTGGAATTAGGCCACAAGACCTGCCGCCTCACGCTCACGAACGATGGCGAGCGGTGCGACGTCTTCTTCAGCGATGGCCAGATCAGCCATGCGACGTACGGTTCCGTTCGCGGAGATGAGGCCGTCTTCAAACTTCTTGCCTGGACCCAGGGATACTTTGAGATCGACTTCAGCGGAAGCACGTCGGAACAGAGCACTACCCGCTCCACACAGGGCCTGCTCATGGAAGGTCTGCGCCTGCTCGACGAAGCCAATCGCGACGCTGAAGAGAACGTACTCGACGCGTGAAGCACAAGGCTGCCATTCTCACCGTCAGCGACTCCTTTCATCTCGGTTTGCGCGAAGATCTGTCCGGTCCGCGGCTGAGGCGCTGCCTCGAAGACGCGGGTTACGAGATCGCGTTCACCACGGCAGTTCCCGATGAAATCGAAGCAATCGCTGCTGGGATCCGGGAAGGTGCGCGCTCTGCCCCTCTGATTGTGACAACCGGCGGAACAGGAATTTTCGCACGCGATGTGACTCCTGAAGCGACGCGTCAGGTCTGTGATCGGCTGCTCGATGGCGTCGCCGAGCTGATGCGCAGCGAGGGCATGAAACAGACGCCATATGCCGCTCTTTCCCGCGGGCTCTGCGGGACCGTGGGCTCGTCGCTGGTCATCAATCTGCCCGGCAATCCAGACGGCGCGGTTCACTCGCTAAAAGCGGTGTTGCACCTGGTTCCACACGCGCTTGATCTGCTAGAAGGAAAAACAGAACATTCTGGCCGGAAAAGACGCTCGTTGTAGTTACTGGAGCAGCAGCCATGGAACCGAGGCTGCTGCACACAGGATAAAATCGAGACTTCCGCTCGCCATTGAAGACCATCAAGCACATTCTGGCCCGCTATTCGCACTTCATCTGGTCGATTTTGCAACCACTCGGCTCATGGGGCATTTTGGGGATCGCATTTGTTGACTCGGCATTTTTTGGGATTCCTCTTGACCCTGTGATGGCCGGATACACTTATCAACATCCGGCGAAGATGTGGCTGTATGTGCTGATGGCTTCGGCAGGATCGGCGCTCGGAAGCCTTATTCCCTATGCGATCGGGCGCGCTGGTGGAGAATTGCTGCTGCTCAAGCGCATTGACCGTCGTCGATTTGAGCGGCTGCGCGATCGTTTTGAGCGTCAGGAATTTTTGGCACTGATGGTGCCCGCGATGCTGCCGCCGCCGACTCCGTTCAAACTCTTCGTGATCTCTGCAGGCGTCTTTGAGATGCGGATATATCTCTTCCTGCTCTCGATCTTTTGCGGGCGCGTAGTCAGATTCTTAATCTTGGGACTGCTGGTCGTGAAGTTCGGTCCGGATATCGTCATTCTTGTTACAGCCGTCATGACGCAGCACCTTCCCTGGGTTCTGGCCGGACTAGGAGCGATCATTCTGATCATCGTCTCGCACATGCAATTCCGGAAGAACAGGACCAGAGACAATGCCGGACCCGAAGCCGCGTAGCTGTTAATTCCGGCCGGACGTGCCGGATCCGGCCTATACTATTCTGCGGAAAAGGAGATCGTTATGGGCCTCTTCCTTCCGATACTTCTCTTGGGATTGACCGTCCCCACCGATCAGCCCCCGTCAGCGCAGCAAAACGCCGAAGCTCCAGCCGCAAGCCAGGTTGCGCCTAGTCCATCCGCAGAGCCTCGCCTAACCACGCCTGCCGAAGATACCCTGCCGAATGACCAGCAGCGCACTCGCACGTGCTATACGGTCCGCAGCTACCTTTTCGAGCGCCGAAACGGCTATGCCCCGGAATATATGGGCATGACGACGTGCGATCCGGCGGTCGCCAGCGGACAGCGGCATGTGAAAGGGCGAGCGCGCCTGGTTCCGGCGAACTAGCCGATACGGCTCTTCCACTTAGCTGCCTCGGCCTGGTGGTACGGTGTGTCTGCCAATTGACGCCGAATGTTACCAAAGTGGTGCGGTTTCTTTCGTAATCTGGGATTTCCGAGACCGGCAAGGTAGTCTTTTCACATCTGAGATGACGATGTTTTGTCTCAGTCAGGAGCTACCGGGTGGCCAATACAGCTGCAAAATCGGAAGCCAGCGAACTCATCTATCAGGGACCGTTAATCGGAATGAGGTCCACTCGTCCGAAATCTAACAACGCACAAGCGAATCCGACACAAAAGAAGGCGGTCTCGTCGGAGACTCCTTCCACCCGCCGTATCAGCTAACTTTCCCCATTCATCGACACGAACATGGCTCGTGCCATGTTTCGTCTTATTTGTCCCGAACGGCTCATAATCTTCCGCACGACAGTAGAAGAGCATGGCTCGTTTCGATTAGAATTCCAGCGCCTCGGCCCTGCGCTTTTTTGCGAGCACAGCTAGAAACTCCTGCGAGCGGTTGAAGCCGAACTTCTTTCTATTTCGATCGGCAATCACAAACGTATATTCTCCCACGCTGCACCGATCGCTGTTTGTCACTAACATCAAAATTCGCATTTGAAGCTAACCTAACGACAGCATGTGAGTGAGAAGTCACCGGGCTTGGTTACTCTAACTTCAATTTAGAACACAATGGCCCTGTGGTGCTTCTAACTCGGCGAGTTCTCGATTAAGATCTTCCGACTTATTCCATTACTGCCGCAAATCGGCACACACTATTCCAAAATGCCTCAGATAAGCTGCTACAATCGCACAAAACAACTTTAAGGAGACTTAGTGAATACAGAACAAATCATTCAAGAATTGACGGCGGAACGCGACCGGTTAGACCAGGCAATCGCCGCACTTGGTGGCGGACGCAGTCGTGCAGTGGCCACTACTTCCACCGGATCTACGCCACGACGTGGTGCGCGCCGCATGAGCGCCGAAGGAAGAAGACGAATTTCCGAAGCGCAGAAGAGACGATGGGCGGCACAACGGAGGGGAAGAACCGGCACTGGCAGCTCGACTGCGCACAAGTCAGCGTCAACCGGGCGTCGGCGCGGCATTAGTGCCGCAGGCCGCAAGCGCATCTCCGAGATGATGAAGAAGCGCTGGGCGGAGCGGAGAGGCAACAAGGCGGCCTAGGAAGTTAGCATTGCACTAACGACGGAAAAACCTTACCCGGAGATCTAATGCGTGCTCCCCTCTTACTCGAGCCCGAAGGTTTTCTGACCTAGATTGCCAGTTCGTCCCTGGTGCGGAGACAAATTGCCCTCGCGCGAATATCCTGATCGTCCGCTGCTCGGCGTCGGGGCACTTATCGTGAATGGCGGTCGCGTGCTCCTGGTGCGCCGCGCCAACCCTCCTCTGCAGGGACAGTGGTCAATACCCGGAGGTCTGGTCGAAACCGGCGAAACCACGAAAGCGGCAGTTATCCGCGAGATAAAAGAAGAGACTGGGCTTACGGTCGAACCGCTGAAGCTGGTCGAGGTCTTTGAACGCATACTGCCCGACAGCTCCGGCCGGGTGCAATATCACTTTGTCCTGATCGACTATTTGTGCCGCGTGCTCGCCGGCGAGCCGATCGCCGGGAGTGATGTAAGTGAGCTTCGCTGGGCAGGTCTGGATGAACTCAGAGAATTGGCGGTCGCGCCTGAGACTGCTGCTGTGATCCGCAAAGTTATCCAGTGACTATTTCTTGTCCGGCTTCCACACATATGCGTCGTCTTGTTCGAGGCCAATATGCGCGAGCACGCGAGAAGCGAACTGTTGCGCCATCTCTTCGATCGACTTAGGATGATTGTAGAAAGTCGGAACAAGCGGATACACCGTCGCTCCTGCATCTGCCGTCCGGAACATATTGCGAATATGGATCTTGTTGATCGGGGACTCGCGCACGCACAAGACCAACGGACGCTTCTCTTTGAGACAAACATCGGCGGCGCGATGAATGAGATTCACCGCCAGACCATTCGCGATTCCGGCGAGCGTTCCCATGCTGCAGGGGATGACAATCATCGCGTCAGTGGGATAAGAACCGCTGGCAATGTTCGCGCCAATGTCTTTGTTGTGTTGCTCGTGAATTTTCGCGCTGGGCGCGCCGAGTAACTGCGTCAGCAGATCGCTGCGACCGCGGATCTCGAGCTCCTCGGCAAGGACGCGCAACGAATTCTCTGACGCGACGAAGTTCGCAGTCTTCACTCGCGCGTCGCGCTCGACCAGCCGCAGCAGCTCACGGGTAAAGATGGCGCCGCTCGCGCCAGTGGCTGCAATCGTCAGATTCTGTGGAACTTGCTGCATAGCTCGCCGGAAGCATCCAACATATCAGATAGCACCACTCCCAGTGCATCGGCCGGAGCACGCATGCCACGCACATCCATAGCCAGAGCCCGCCGCCGCAGTGCGGCCGAGCGGCATGTACTTGTGCCTCTGCAGCGGCACATTGGCGCATTCGATCGGGTAAGCCGGCAGAAATATGTTCAGGACTTTACTCAGGCTTACCGTTCCTACAGCCGAATTCTGTCCAAAGAAGACTTGTTCCGGTTCTGCTGCGACGCAGACATACTACTGATCAGTGATTTCCACGCTGTGGAATCGTGCCAGGCATTTCTTAGAAAAGTGGTACAGGAACTCTCAAAAGCTCAGTCCAGGCCAATGGCTCTTCTGCTTGAGACGATCTTCACGTGTGACCAGCACATTTTGGACGAGTGGCACGCCGGCACGATCTCCGATTCAGAATTGCGGCAGCGAATTCGCTTCGATACCGATTGGGGCTACGCGTGGGAGCCGATTCTGGAGACGCTGAAGGCTGCCCGGGCGCACGGAATTTCCATCTACGGGGCGGACTGCCCTCCGCGCGGCAATATGCGGCGTATTTCGCAGCGGGACCGCCATGCTGCGCAGGCAGTGGCTAACGCGCGCAGGCGGCATCCGGATGCGGTCATCGTCGTGCTCTTCGGCGAGTCTCACCTTGCCCCGAACCATCTTCCGCTGCATGTACGCGGGAAACTTCCAAATGAACGCACGCGGATGGTTCTCCAAAATGTGGACGCTCTCTACTTCCGTGCCGCCGGTGAATTGCGGCATAAGATCGAAGCTCTTCAAGTTGATCCACACACGGCGGCAGTCTTCAATTCGACGCCCGTTGAGAAATGGCAGAGCTACCGAATGTGGCTGGCGCGCTGGAGAAGTCAATCGAATACAAAGTCTGACTTCTCTCCGGCGCTATACGACTTGATTGAAGCATTGCTCTCATTCCTGCAAATTGGACGCTATCCCAGCGACGACGACGGCGAGAGCCGATATTTGGTCGATTCCTATCCTGAAGTCGCAAACGTGAGTTCTTTGGAACAGGCTCGAATGCTGCTGTTGCGCAAGGCGATCTCAAAGCAGGTGCGCCAGCGGGCAATGGAAGATGTGGTGGAGCACGGAATGGCCTACATGCCTGAAATGAACTTTGTCGTCATCCGCCACTTCCGAATGCAGAGTGCGACCCGGGTAGCCGCGGCATTTGTCCATCATGCCAGCCGGGAGTTCGAGGGCAGTAACGTGATTGCCATCGACCAGTACAGCCGGGAAGACGCGCTATATCGACAGGCGATGGAATATGCGCTCACTCACTTCGGCGCTCGCGTTCTTTATCCCTCACATCCGGTGAGCGATGAGGAAGACCTGTTTGCGTTCTACGATCTGCCGCGCGAAGAGGTAGAAGCCAGCTCACTTCTCTCGTATGGCGACTATATGTGCATGTTGGATTGTGTTGCACTACATCGCGATTATGAGCTGCATTCGCGCAGCTATGCGGCAAAGCCCCGAGCGCTCCAGGAATTCTTTGCCGGATTGCCAAGCGCACATGCGCTGCTCGCGCAACACCTCGGAGCGCTGCTCGGCGGCGACCTCTACAGCGCGTACCTGGCCGGTCGTCTCACCAGGAGAGAAGCGCGGTCGCTGTTCTTTCGGCGACTCTCGCGAGGCGCTCGCGATGCGTACTTCTCAACGGTCCGCAAAGTGCGACAACGAAAAGCTGATTTGCTGGCGGCCTGAGCGCGGCCTGCACCGCGGTCGTATTGCAGTCAAAGCGCATGCCACAGATGGCAGGTTCGGTTCTGAAGCTCTGTGCAGGGCATGGCCTTCAGCCATGCCGTTAGCAATATGGTCCGGCTTTAGCCGCTGCGCTTTTATCGATGAACTTTAAACAACAATGCCGTACCCAGCGGCTGGAAGGCGGGTATGAGCACTGATCATCGGCATGGCTGGAGGCCATGCCCTGACACGAAGCTCTCCCCGATACGAAGCTTTCCCGAGGCATTTTGGTTCGGTGTGGCATGCATCTCGTGCGGGTTCTCACACCTGCTTGCCAAAAACTCGTTCGAAAATCCTATCCACGCTTCCCAGTTGACGATCCAGGCTGAAGGCGCACTCGATCTGTTGCGGTGAGAGCTTTGCCCGGATTTCATGGTCGTTGCCGATAGCCTCGCGGAAATTGTTGCCGGTCTTCCATGAATCCATCGCGTGCTTCTGCACCAGACGATACGCATCTTCCCGCAACATTCCGGCTTCAGCCAGGTCGAGCAGCAACTGTCCGCTGAAGATCAGGCCCCCGCTGCCTTCGAGGTTCTCTAACATGCGTTCCGGATAAACCAGCAGGGTGTCGATGAGGACCGTTGTCTTGTTCAGAAGGTAGTCGATGAGGATGGTCGAATCGGGGAGGATGATGCGCTCCGACGACGAGTGTGAGATGTCGCGCTCGTGCCAGAGCGCAACATTCTCCAGCGCAGTCTGGGAATTCGAACGCACCACCCGCGACAGTCCGCTGATCTGCTCGCTGTTCACCGGATTACGCTTGTGCGGCATCGCCGACGAGCCTTTTTGCTTTTCGCTGAAATACTCTTCGGCCTCGCGCACCTCAGTGCGCTGCAGATGCCGGATTTCTACGGCAATTTTGTCTAGGGTGGTGGCAATCACCGCGAGGGTCGCGATGTAGAACGCATGACGGTCACGCTGGATCACCTGGCTCGAAATCGCTGCGGCCTTAAGTCCAAGCCGCTGGCAAATCTTCTCTTCGTTTTCCGGACTCATGTGGGCGAGCGTGCCCACTGCCCCGGAAATTTTTCCCACGCGCATATCTTCCGCCGCGAACTCGAAGCGGGCGATGTCGCGCCCGATCTCCGAGTACCAATTCGCCAGTTTCAGGCCGAACGTCGTCGGTTCGGCATGGACGCCATGCGTGCGTCCAACTGTCGGCGTGTGCTTGAACTCGAATGCGCGCCGTTTGAGGACTTCCTGCAGCTTGCCCAGACCTTCGCGGATGATCGCCGATGCATCGCGAATCTGCAGCGCCTGCGCGGTATCGACGACGTCGTTCGAGGTGAGGCCGAAGTGCAGCCAGCGCGATTCGGTTCCCATCTTCTCCGCGACCGCGGTGGTGAAGGCGATTACATCGTGTTTGATCTCGGCTTCGAGCACTTGGATGCGCTCAAGGTCAAAGTCGCCTTTCTCGCGAATGGCCTTGGCTGCCGATTGCGGCACCTGGCCCGCGCCGGCGAGCGTCTCCGTGGCGGCCGTTTCCACCTTCAGCCACATGCGGAACTTATTCTCGTCACTCCAAATGCGTCCCATCTGGGGACGGGTATAGCGTGGGATCAATTGAGTTCCTTCTGAAACCGATGTGGACGTCGAGCCGGTTGCATGCGCCGCAACCACGGCGCAAATCGAAACTGGTTAGGATAGCGTACCGCGACGCGGCTGGCTAACATCATCCGCCGAAAATCCTGACCTTACAATTGGAAGATGTCCTCTGCGCAGGCTTTCGATGTGATCGTCCTGGGGGCCGGCGCTGCCGGACTGATGTGCGCGATCGAAGCCGGTAAAGGCGGCAAACGCGTTGCCGTGATTGAGCGCGCTGATCGTATCGGAAAGAAAATCCTGATTTCCGGCGGCGGGCGCTGCAACTTCACCAACATTTATTGCGAGCCTGCGAACTTCATATCCGCAAATCCGCACTTCGCTAAATCGGCACTGGCGCGCTACAGGCCGGCTGATTTTATTGCTCTGGTCGAGAAGCATCGGATTCCTTATCACGAGAAGACGCTCGGACAGCTCTTTTGCGATCGTCACGCCAGCGACATCGTCAACATGCTCGAGGCGGAACGCCAGAGCGCACGGGTACAGATCCTGACAAAGACAAATGTGCAGGAGGTGACGCGCGGGACTGAGTTCGCCGTTATTACCAACCGAGGTTCTTTTACTTCTCGCGCTCTCGTCGTCGCGACCGGCGGCCTCTCCATTCCGAAGATGGGCGCCACGGGGTTCGGCTATGAACTCGCCCGTCAGTTTGATATTGCAGTGCGGGAGTGCCGCCCGGCGCTGGTTGCATTTACGCTCTCAGCCGACGACCAGCGCAGATACTGCGATCTGTCGGGAGTCTCATCGGAAGTGATTGCCTCCGCTAACGGAGCGCGGTTTCGCGAGAAGATGCTGATTACACATCGCGGACTCAGCGGGCCTGCGATCCTCCAGGTGAGTACGTACTGGCACCAGAAGAGTGCGATTCACCTGGACCTCGCTCCTGAGCGCGAAGTCTTCTCCAAGCTGCGCGAGCAAACTGCGCATCGCGACACGGCGGCAAGAAGCGAGCTGCGATCCATCTCCCCCGCGCGCTTCGCCGATCGGTGGTTAGATTTGCATGCGCCTGCTCAGTGGACGAACGCAGGCCTCACTGAACTCGAATCGCGCCTACACAACTGGGAGATCACACCCGACGCCACCGAGGGATACGATAAAGCCGAAGTCACCGCCGGCGGCGTTGACACAAACGAACTCTCAGCCAAGACGATGGAAAGCAGCCGCGTGCCTGGCCTGTTTTTCATCGGGGAAGTGGTGGATGTCACCGGCCATCTCGGCGGATTCAACTTCCAGTGGGCGTGGGCGTCAGGAGCCGCGGCCGGGCGCGAACTCGCTTCTCGAAAATAAATACTTATGGAAACGCTTTCCTCTGCGCTGGCCGCTCAGGAACTTCCTCGCGGCTCGGCGGCAATTTTGAGGATCCGTCTCGGACCCCGGTTTGGGCGGGAGTATCGTTCAGCAGGCGCTCGGCGAGCCGCAGCGCTCCGAGTTCTTCGTTTAACCGCGACTGCTCTGATTCCTTTTCGCGAATCACTTCGTGAATGTCTCTCATTGCACCTCGCTCATGTAGAAAGTGTCTGAAACTTATTTCGGTTGATGAAGCGCCGCAGTAGCCTGGTGTCGATGGCCCGACAGCCAAGTGGATGCGCGCGTCTGGGCATCGTTGATCTCTGCGACGGTCATCATTTCCGCGAGCTTACCTTCTTCCGCTTTGGCGCGAACATCGCCTGCGGCCTCGGCCAGCGCGAACCACAGATACGCGGATACCGAGTTCTTCTCAGTCCCAATGCCATCGGCAAACAACTTGCCAACATTGAATCGAACTTGCGCGATCTCAAACGGCCGGAGCTGGCGAGTGATCTGCACCGCTGCGTCCTTCGCCGACTGGTTCCCGGAATTGGCGGACATAATGTACCAGACAGCGGCCTTCACCAGATCTTTGGGAAGAGCCTTCCCGCTCGCGTACTCGCCGGCCAACTGCAATTGCGCGAACGAATCGCCAGCCCGTGCCTCTTGGGATATTTGTTGCAGCGATTCCGAAGCTGGTCGCTGGACTTCTACCGCATCCGCCGGACGGACCGACACTCCCTCGGCGGACGGTGGCTGAGTTAGGGACGGAACTGCCGCTGACGTCGCGGTTATCATTCGTTGCTCGGTGCGACGATGGACGAGTCTCGGCAATGATAGTGCCGCCACGCTCCCAACCAGCACCAACGCAACCCAGGTGAAAGTTCGAGCGATGCCGCGAGACGATCTTGCCGGAGCTGCTCCCGTCAAGAACCTCGGCGCACTCTCCTCATTATTCTTCGGCTGAGTAATGGCCGTTTGCTCCTCCACCGGTTCTTCCATCTCAGCCGAAAGCAGCTGTTCCGAAGCCGTCTGCAACAAGGGTGCAGAGGCAGGTTCACTCGTCGATTGATCGCCAAGCAGAATTCCGGCAGCTCGCTGCGCGAGTGTTTCGAGCTTCGCCATCTGAATGGGATCGAACGCTCCCGGCCGGTCGGAGAAAGCCTGTGCAAATCCGATGGCCTTTGCACCAGAATGGAACGGCGCAATCGCGAGCGAACGAATGCCGAGTCTTCGACACACATCTTTATCCACTCGCGGATCAAGCTCAGTGTCATAGCAATGCAGCGGACGCGATTCTCTGAGACATCTTCCGGTGATGCCGCTGTTTACGTCCACAACCGCCCCCTGCGGAGGCGCCACGCGACCACAACTCACGATGCATACCATGCGGCCGTCGCTCTCGTGAGCAATGGCAACACCGCTCGCGTCTATCTCGCTTAGGAGATCATGTGCCAGTCGCTCGAGAGCAGAGTAGTCGCTCAGAGAGGGAGCTGTCTCTGGCCCTGGCCAAATTGGTACTGGTTCAGCCATCTGTGCGCGAACTTCAGCCTCTGGAAAACTGTTCTTCTCAGTATAAGGTCACTTTTGACGAACTGAGACTCTGATACCTGCAAAATCCAGAGTAGCTGGTCGCGGGCTACTTTTCCGCGTTGCGGCGAGCATCTCAAATCGTTCAACTCGCTTCTGCTATGACATTGATGTTCCTGAGATGAAGCGTCCCACTCTGTCTTTCCAGTCGGCGGTAATTGCGATCGCCTGCGTCTTCGCTGGCTGTGCCAAGCAGCAGCCGGCGAGAGTCAGCACACCGGCTCCGCCGACACGTCCGGTCGTGGCGGTTGCCCGGCCCACGACACCGCCACTGCTGTTGGCTTTGCACGAATCCGGAGCGGCGCTCGAGGAGCTAATCGCGGATCCGAACAATGCAATTCCCGACGCAGTCCTAAATCGCACTTCATGTTTTGCCATGTTCCGAAACACGGCTGGCGGCACTTCGACTCAGGGTTTTGCGACCTGCCGCAACACAAATGCTGGATGGACCAGTCCGGTGGCGGCCAATCTATCAAGAGTGCCCGGAGATAACACGAACGGCGACCTGCTGTTGTTCTTCCTCAGCGCATCGGTCCGGCAAAAACTCCTCACCGGACGAGTGGATTTAGCCAGAACGCAAATAGGCCGCGGACTAACCAGCCGCGAGGCGCCCAGCGTCGCGGATGTTGAATTGAGAGAAGATGCGCTTGCCTATGTTCACAATGGCGCGACGCTGAGTGGGGCAGCGCAACCGAAAGGTCTGCTCTCGATCGACAACGCGCAAACAGCAATTCTCTACGGACGCAAAATTCAGCCTGCTGTTTTGCTCGACAGGAGCACTTTTTCGTCCACGACTACTAGCTTCTTCGACATCGACGTCGGTTCGTTCTTCAACACCATCAATCCAGTTGGCATCATCATCCATCATTCCGTGCTGGTTCCCGCCGGAACTCTGCCGGAGGCCGAAAGAGAGCTGGATCGCTTCCACTACAAGCGTGGATTCGAAATCTCGTGCTTCGGCAAGGTCTATCACATTGCGTATCACTACCTGATTCTGCCTGATGGTCAGGTTCAAGCTGGGCGTCCCGAGCGCTGCGAAGGTGCCCACGCGCGCGGCTACAACTCTTATCTGGGCATCGCGCTGGTCGGAGATTTCAGTTCGGTAGACAATCCCGACGGGAAAAAGGGCCCAATACGTCCCACTGTGCAGCAGATCGCTGCCTTAGTGCGCCTCTGTCGAACACTGCGTGAGAAGTACAAGATTCCGCTTCAACACATCATGCCGCACAGCGAAGTCTCGCGCACGGCGTGTCCTGGGGACCGACTAGAATTTCACAAGCTCCTGGCCGCGTTGCAAGAGCAGACAACGTCAGGCCAATGATTCCGGCGCACGCTTCTAGAAGAGCTGTTTGCTTTACGAATGTTGTTTTGCTGTTCGCCTTCTTTTCGAGTGCGTCTGCTGCGACAAAAGTGGTAAAGCGAGCGTCGACTCTAAATGAGCCGTTCACGACTTTCCGCCAGCTCGACCAGGTGCTCACGCGGATGGATAGCAGCAACCTCGATCTGAATTCCGAAATCAAGAATGCCGAAAAACAAATCAAAAGGCAGCGTGCGCGTACTTTATACGCGTTACGGCATTCAAAGCAGATGCGCGCCCTGCTCATCTCTTCCCAGTCGCTGCTAAAGACGACCGCTCGTGCAGAAAGACTTTATAGCCGGCACTCACAACGATACGGACGTCGCTTGTTCCGCGATCTCCACGCGAAGGCGATCAAGATTCGCCGAACTCTAGTTCTTGAATCTCGCGCGACAACGTTGTCAAATCTGAAAGCCGAGCAGCAACGTTTCTCGTCCACACTGTTGCCGTTCGTGTTGCAGTTCCAGGCAATCTCGGGTGGCTTTGCTGCGCTGCGCTGCGATCCGGGAGGATGGGCCTGCTGTCAGCCAAGAGTGGTGAAGCAGAGCGCGAACGCCTCGGCCCGAGGATGTACGTGGATCTGCGCCACGCAAGTGCGCGCCTGCCGCTACGGATGTCTCGGTCCAAGGACGCCGCGAACTACTTCTGCTGAAAACAACATCGAGACACAATCTCCTCGTGAGCGCCGTCGCTGAACCGTTCTCAGTGCCAGCAAATAAAAGTGTAAGTACAACGTACCTTCGTGTATATCACGTATCTGTTGCAATCAGTCCGGTTATGCGAATTGATAGAACGTATCAGTATTTTTAATTTCGCTTTCACCTGTTCTGGCTAATCTAATCGGCATATGAGTGAAAAGCTTCTTAAGAGATATATCTTCGCGAGTGATTTTGACCAGACGCTGACCTTTAATGATTCCGGTTACGTGTTAAGCGAGATGCTAGGCATCCCCACGGCGGAATTTGAGCGCAAGGCTCAAGGAATGGCGAAGCTGAATCTGGTGCAGCAAGGCGCGGAGCTCGCGTATCTGCTACTGCACGACCCCGAGTTTCACAGCAAGGTGCGAAAGGAACACCTGTATCAGGTGGGCAAACAGATTCGCCTGAAGGAGAACATCGGGCTTCTGTCCAAGATCCTTGCCAGCGGCATCGAAGGCTATCATTTCGAATTCTTTGTCTTATCGGCGGCGCCGGTGGAAGTGATTCAATCCGCACTGGAAGGGATGGTGCCCGCGGACCACATTTTCGGCACCCAGTTTGTGTACGACACTAATGGAAAGATCGAGCGCATCGAGCGGGCAACTGCCGGCTATGGAAAAGTGGCAGTCCTCGATCAGGTGCAGGCCGCGCGAGAAATTGCGCCAGACCACATCGTGTACGTCGGTGACGGAAGTTCCGACATGCACGTGATGCTGCACGTAAACACGCGCGACGGCTTCACCATCGCAGTTTCAGAAGCGAAGCACGTGGCGCACATCGCGAAGCGTACGCTGCTGAGTACGAATGCTCTTGCGGTGCTCGCGCCGATCCTCGAAGAGATCGTTGGCTGGCCGCGGCTGCGCATTCGGCAGATGTTCGAAGCCCACGGACTGCTGATCCAGGAATGGGACAAGGTGCGAACCGATTGGCTCACGCTGCGTTCGGCAGAAGTTGAACAGGTGCGCTCCGTGGCGGCGAATTAGAGAAGTCCAAAGCAACTGCTGCAGCACGGGTTTCACGGATGCCGCGGATCACACGGATTTAAACCAACGAAGACAACATGGATGCGGGCGGCCCCGCCCGCGCTTTTTATTCTGATCTCCCGAACGACAATGGGAGCTGAAGACAAAACGCCGGACGGGGCAGCCGATTGTCCTTCTTTCTCGTTCGCGTATTCAGGCTTCGAGTAGGCCGGCATTGCGTAGAATGCGTCTCACCTTTTTCGGCGAAACTGAAAGGCGCTGGGCTACTCGCGAAACTTTTCTGCCTTCGCGCATCCAGACTTTAGGAATCACAACTTCCGCGAATTCTTCTGTCACTTGCTGAAAGGTCTTGTTGCCGAGCATGCCCTCGGACCAGGCCCGCAGGCGATCATCGATCTTGGAGACGCGCAGGATTCGCGCGTTCAGCAATGCCATCTCTTCCCAGAGATGATCGCGATCGTTAGGGCTGATGAGCGCGGCAGCGAGATCCACGTATTTTTTGGCACTCTCCCAATCCTGGAAAAAATCATTCGATGCCGTGCTGCCGCAGGCCAGGTAAGCGCCGGCGGTGAGACGTCGATTCTCGGTGTGCTGAGCCAGGGCAACCGCCTCGTCCGAATATTGTTTGGCCAAATTCGCATGCAGCGCGATATCCGCGTCCTCGCCTAACTGCTCTTCCACGCGTGCATTCTGGGCCGCCGTTTCCAGCACGCGAGCCCGCGCCATGAGAATGTGATCGTGCTGCTGGCTTCCCAGTTCGTAGGCTTTGAGCGCTTCGCGAGCGGCGCGATCGATGTCGCCTTGATCGAGATGGAGTTGCCCGGCATTGACCAGCACCGTTCCTGCGCCGCCATGATGATTATGGTGCGCGTATATTTCGCCAGCGCGGCGGAGTTGCTCGAGCGCCTCCTGACAAAGCTGGATGTAGCGCGAATGCCGCGTTCCCCCTTCACGCACATCGCCTTCGGTTCCACGCTGTTTACCTGCGAGAGCTCGAGTGTCAATCCGCTTTCGAAGCTGCAGGGCGATCAGCCGCTTAACGTACGCGGCATTCACCAACGCGCGCGCGAGATTGCGATGGTTGGGATATCGCTCGGCATAGATCTTTACTGCGCGATCAAAGTGATGCAGCGCTTGCGCGTATTCACCGGAACGTCGCACAATGCGTCCGCGAGCGGACTCGATGTTGCCCAGCGCGAGCCAGTCGTCAGTGTCTTTGAGTCCGGCCTCTGCCTGATCCAGAAGTCGCAGACCATCTTTCGGACGGCCAAGCTGAAAGACGATCCAGGCTTCCTGGATATGAATCAATGCAATTAGTTTTCCCGTATTCAACCGTCCGGCAAGCTTGCGAGCTTCGACAACGTCGTGCAGAGCAGCGTCGTATTCAGCTTTCTTCCTGTGCGCGCGGCCCTTCCAGAAATGAGCCAGCACCATCAGTCGCGGCTCGCCTAGTTCGCGCTCCGCTCTGAGCACGAATTCGAGCAGGCTGATCGCCGCCTCGGCTTCTTCCTTGGCGATGCAGGCGAACGCCTCCGCCATTCTCAGCAAGAGGTATTCGCGAACCGGCAGTTGACGCCGCAACTCCGGAGTGAACTTGTGCAGCAGAGCCTCGATCAGGCGGTGGTCGGCATATCCGGCGTCCACCCACTCGGCAATGCAGAGCGCAAGCTCGGGAGCCAATCCTGGCCTGGCTGCGAGATTGAGGAGCGCTGGTTCGGCCTCTTGCAGGAGGTCGAAGCCATCGGCGATTCGGCGTTCTGAGATTGCCGACTGGAGCTTGGCTTCGAACGCTAGGTTTAGGACGGTCACGGACGAGGATTTTAGCCCAATCATCCAAATCGGTCTATATGGAACCGGCGTATTACGTTACTCATGTGGGTTCTGTCTGGCATTTGTCGTATAACCTCTTTATGGATATGTACATATGTCAATGATGCGCCAATCACGTCCCAATCATCTACTAGTCCGAATCGGACTAGTAGGTTTGCGTGTATGGCGTTATTTGCTTCTAATCCAGAACGTTGTTGATAACGACCGCCTGGAGCGCCGAATGCGAAACCCAAAGCACCTCAACGGAAACGGACACCGAGACGGATTTCACGCGGATGCGTCCCGCTGGGCGGGAGTGGCGCGTGCTTACTCCATTGAGGACGTTGAGCGTCTTCGCGGCACGGTCAAGATTCAGTACTCGCTGGCCAAGGCGGGAGCCGAGAAACTCTGGCGTCGGCTGCACGAGGAGGCCTATATCCCTGCGCTGGGCGCGCTCACCGGCAACCAGGCGGTCGAAATGGCCCAGGCGGGCCTGAAGGCGATCTACCTAAGCGGATGGCAGGTTGCCGCCGATGCCAATCTTAGCGGACAGATGTACCCGGACCAGAGCCTGTATCCGGCCAATAGTGTTCCCAACGTTGTGCGAGCGCTGAACAACGCCCTGTTGCGCGCCGATCAGATCTCGCACAGCGAAGGGCGCGACGGCATCGACTGGATGCTGCCCATTGTGGCCGATGCCGAAGCGGGCTTCGGTGGCTGCCTGAACGCTTTTGAACTGATGAAGGCGATGATCGAGGCCGGCGCAGCCGCCGTTCATTTTGAGGACCAGCTCTCCTCTGCCAAGAAGTGCGGCCACATGGGAGGCAAAGTGCTTGTGCCTACTCAGGAGGCCGTCCAGAAGCTGATCGCCGCGCGTCTGGCGGCGGACGTGCTTGGCGTTTCTACGATTATTGTTGCACGCACCGACGCAAATTCGGCGCAGCTCATCACCAGCGATTGCGATCTGCGCGATCAAGAGTTCCTTACCGGCGCACGCACACCTGAAGGCTTCTTCGCGATGCGCGGCGGAATCGATGCTGCGATCGCGCGCGGACTGGCTTACGCGCCCTACGCTGACCTGGTGTGGTGCGAGACGTCGGAGCCGAATATCAAGGAGGCGCGGCGCTTTGCCGATGCCATCCACGCGCAATTCCCCGGCAAGCTGCTTGCTTACAACTGCTCGCCGTCCTTCAATTGGAAGTCCAAGCTGACGGACAACGAGATCGCTGGCTTCCAGCGCGAACTTGGGGCCCTCGGATATAAGTTCCAATTTGTCACGCTGGCGGGCTTTCACGCGCTGAACCTCTCGATGTTCGAGTTAGCCCGCGAGTACGCCCAGGCGGGCATGTCAGCGTACTCGAAGCTGCAGCAGAGGGAATTCGATCTGGCCGAGCATTACGGATATTCAGCCGTCAAGCACCAGCGCTTCGTGGGCACGGGGTACTTTGACGCGGTCGCGACCGTTGTCTCGTCCGGACAGACCTCGACTTGCGCCTTGGCTGGATCCACGGAGGCGGAGCAGTTCGAGAAGAAGCATTCGACAGAGGGCATGGATCATCAGAACTTCGCTCCGGTGAATACAGCGGAACTGACGTTTGAGACTGCAGACTACGATTCCGCTGAAGAGTGCGAGCTGATGCCTTCCGGTGACTGAGTTAACCAACCCAGCGTTTGTCCCCGACGGCTCCATCGCTAACCGGCATGGGGCCGTTTTCATTGCCTGCTCGGCAATGAACTCCGAATCATTTGGAGCTCAAAATCAAACCGCAACCAAACGCTAGGGCCAGCAGAATGATTATCAAGGGGCGGAGGAGTAGATAATGCCATCCTCCAGCCATCGCCGTCAGGCCGTGAATTCCCCGATTCTTCAGTTCGATTTGTGAGCGCCACCAGAACACACCGACGGTTGTAACCCACACAGCGACTAACAACAAATTGCCGAGTGCGAGGGCCTTTAAAAAGTGCGTCACTAGATTAGCTTTGAGCGAACCATTCTAAGCTGAGTACGCGCCTGCAAGGCGGTGTTCTCGGGAAGCATGTGCGTTATCACCGGTTTCGAAGGTATTCACGGGGTTTCGTGCTTGCGCCCTCGCTGGTATTTCTGAAACACTGGCCCGCTCTCGGCAGTCCACTTCATCTTTGCGGGCGGCTAAATGAATCGACGGTACTTTATCGCGGCGGGTACCGCCGCACTTGCGGCCTTTTCACTGAATCCGGAACTTTCTGGAGAACAAACAAGTACGTCCGGCGGGCGACTGGTCTTTCCTTTGAACCGGAATTGGAGATCCAGTGCGAAGCGTGCGGCCAACGACACTGCGCCTGACTTCGACGACAGCGCATTCGACCAGATCGTAATCCCGCACACGAACAAGCGACTGCCTTGGCACAGCTTCGACGAGAAAGCGTACGAGTTTGTATCGATTTACCGGCGGCATTTCAAGCTGCCGCCAAACGCTAGCGGCCGGCATCTCTTCGTTGACTTTGATGGAGCGATGACTGCCGCGACCGTATGGATCAACGGGCAGGCTTTAGGGGAATACAAGGGTGGATACACGCCTTTTACCTTCGAACTTACTCCACACCTCCGTCCCGATGGCGACAACGTACTCGCAGTGGAACTCGACTCCAGCGAACGCGCCGATATCCCACCGTTTGGCGGCGAGATCGATTACCTGACCTTTGGCGGCATCTACCGCGATGTGCGGCTTCGGGCGGTATCGCCGACTTATATCGAGAACATCTTCGCTCGTCCAAAAGGTGTTCTCAGCGACAAGCCGAGTGTAGATGTCAGTTGCTTCGTTTCGCGCCTGGCCGCGCAGTCTTCCGCATTGACGCTGGAAGTGGAAGTTCGGGATGGGGATCAGGTGTTGTCGAGTGCACGCAAGAATCTTGCGCCAGCGCCTGCAAACAAGGAGACAGTCCCTGTCGAGCTTGCGCTGACAAATCTTCCCGCCATCAAGCGCTGGGAATTGGATCAGCCTTATCTCTACACGGTCGTTGCTCGATTGAAGAATGGCAACACCGTTGTCGATGAAGATCAGCGGCGCATCGGTTTTCGCCAGGCGCAATTCACCGATCACGGCTTTGAACTGAACGGCAAAGTTGTGAAGCTGAGGGGACTCGACCGTCACCAGACGTTTCCGTTTGTCGGTCAGGCGATGCCGGCGAGAGTGCAGCGCCGCGATGCATTCATTCTGAAAAAGGAATTGAAGTGCAACATCGTGCGGACGTCTCACTATCCGCAATCACCGCATTTTCTCGATGCCTGCGACGAACTTGGCCTGCTGGTATTCGAGGAGATCCCCGGCTGGCAGCATATCGGTGACCAGAGCTGGCAGGACATTTCCGTGGACAATGTCGGGCGCATGATTCGCCGCGATTGGAACCATCCCTCGGTCATTCTGTGGGGCGTGAGAATCAACGAGTCGCGTGACAATCATGAGTTCTACACGCGCACCAACGCGCTAGCCCATTCACTCGATTCGACTCGACAGACTGGAGGAGTGCGTTATTTCCAAGAATCGGAATTCCTCGAAGACGTTTTCACGATGAACGATTTCGGATTTCCGCTGAAGCCGCCGAATCATCCGCGCTATCTCAACACCGAGTTCTGCGGACACACTTATCCCACCAAGTCATACGACCCGGTAAGTCGCCTCACTGAACACATTCGACGACATGCGCGCGTCCACAATCAGTTGGCTTCGAATCCACAATACGCTGGAGGATTGGGCTGGTGCGCCTTCGACTACAATACGCATGTCGAGTTCGGATCGGGAGACCGGATCTGTTATCACGGCGTGAGCGATATCTTTCGCCTGCCCAAGCCGGCCGCTCACTTCTACAGGTCGCAATGCGATCCGTCAGAAGAAATTGTTCTCGAGCCTGCGTTTCTCTGGTCGGCGAGTCCCGACTATTCCCAGGCGATCGAAGACTCGCTGGTGTGCTCCAACTGCGACCACCTGAAGTTCTATGTAGGTGACAAACTAGTTGCGGAAGCCAACCCTGACCGTCAGACCTTCAGCAACCTTCCTCATCCGCCGTTTCATGTAAATCTGAAAAACATGGGAACTAGTGACCTGCGGATCGAGGGCTACATAGACGGGCGAAAGGTGGCGGATAAGAAGTACTCTGCAGCCGGCTTCGACCAGCAGTTTGTAGTCATCGCCGATGACACAAGTCTGCTCGCCGACGGCTCGGACACCACGCGCGTGGCGTTCCGAATAGCCGACCAGTTCGGTAATCTGCGTCGCTATTCAACCGCTGCTATTTCGTTCAATATCGACGGGCCTGCGGAGATTATCGGCGAGAATCCGTTTAGCGTTGTCGGCGGGTGCGGCGCGATCTGGATCCGGGCAAAACAGCAATCCGGCACGGTGGTGCTCAAAGCTACGCACCCCGTGCTCGGATCAAAAGAAATACGCTTTAATATCAGCCCGGCAGAACCAGAAGTAATCTAAAACCTACTTTGTGGGTTCCATGGAGTCCAATTGCTTGGCTGCATCTTCCACCATCGCAGCCTCGCGCTCCAGAACTTTGCCGATGGTTTGGGCTCCCGCTTCGGCCTGCGCCCACTGCTTCTGCTCGATCGATTCGCGCACCGCAGGCAGCGTTTTTACACCGTATCCGGTATAGGCTCCGGGCGCGTAGATCTGGTTTTTGAACCACGGACGTTGTGGCAGCCCTTGTTCATCCAGATAGCCGGTTTCGCTGCGGATTAGCTTCTGATTCAGAGCCTGCACGGCTTTATCCGAGTACACGCTGCCACCGCGCTCCTGCGCATGCGCGAGAGCCTTCTCGAAATGAGCTGCGCTGCGGGCGAAGGCTGCGCTACCGTTTTCAAGAGGAGCAAAGTTGATGAATGGCGGCAGGTCTTCACGTTTGGGAGCAATAGTCGGATGCTCGGGATCTGAGGTCGCATCAAAAACTGCCTCGTCAATTTCAGTGTCCACTTCTTTGGTCTTGTCCTGCTCAGTCTTGAGGATCGTCTCCACTTCCTTGACGTAGCGTGCGACAGTATCTGAAGCATCGCCGAAGCTGTAGGGAATCACATCGGCATCTGCCATGCGCATTACCGCCGATCCCGCGAGTTGTGCGAGAGCGCGGCCGTACACGAACTTCGTATCCGAGAAATGCGTGTACCAGTAGAAGTCGTCGTAAATGGAGTGATAGACACCGCCTCCACCTTCGCCCCCGAAACCAAGATTCAACGCGGCGATGCCGGCGTGATCGAGAAAGGGCGCGTAGTCGGAGCCGTCGCCGAGTGCGCTAATGCGCAGCTCATTACTACGGCGGACGTCGCCTCGCTCGTCCGTTGCCGTGGCGCGAGCAATGCGTTGCAGGTGCGCGCGCGTCCAAACGGAAAGGCCGGGCTTCTCCGGATCGGGCACGTCGCGTCCTACGTCATTGATAAAGCGCTCAAGACGATGATCGCCAGACGCCCGCCAGAATCCGCGACCACTGCTGTCAGAATTCACGTACATCACGGCGTGCTGCTGCAGCTCCGGCAGATGAGTTTCTACCCACTCGGTCGATCCCAGCAGCCCAGGCTCTTCGCCGTCCCATGCGCAATAAATAATTGTGCGCTTGGGCTTCCACCCCTGCTTCAGCAATTCTCCGAGCCCACGCGCTTCTTCCAAGACTGCCGACATTCCGGAAATTGGATCCTCAGCGCCGTTCACCCATGCATCGTGGTGATTGCCGCGGAGCACCCATTCATCCGGATATATCGAGCCGGGGATTTTTGCGATCACGTCGTAGATGGTCTTCAGGTCCCAGTTCGACTTCATGATCATGTGGACCTGTGCCGGCCCCGGTCCAACGTGATACGTCATGGGCAAGCCACCGACCCACTTCTCCGGCGCGACCTGGCCATCGATAGCAGCGAGCAGAGGCTGAGCATCCTCATAGGAAATCGGAATTACCGGGATTTTCTGGATGACCTTGGCCTGGTCGAGCGGCAGACGCTTCGCATCTTTAGTTGCGCCTACTCCGGGAGTAAGCGGATCGCCGGGATAATCGGTGTCTTCCACACTGCCGCGCTGCACGCCTTGTTTTGGGCGATAAGCTCCCTTCGGGAAGACGTCGCCCAGTGAGTATCCATCGTCCGCGGGATCGGAATAGATGATGCATGCCTTCGCGCCGTGTTCATAGGCGACTTTCGGCTTGATGCCGCGCCATGCTCCGCCGTAGCGGGCAATCACGATTGCACCTTTCACCGAAATGCCCATGCGATCCAATTGCTCGTAGTCCTCGCGGATGCCGTAGTTGACGTAAACGAGTGGGCCGATCACATCGCCATCTGCGGAATAGGCGTTGTACGTCGGGAGTTGCTGATCGGTTTGTTTGGACGTCGGATCGATGGCAACCGGTGGTTCCTGAAGTTTCGCGACGTACTTGGTCGGGGCGATCAGCTCGATGAGTCTCTGCTTAGGCGTGGGGAAGAGGACGTCGAATGTCTCGATGTGCGCGTCAAATCCCCAGGATTTGAATTTGGCCAGCATCCATTCGGCATTGTCCTTGTCATAAGCCGAACCAACGTTGTGGGGAAATGCGCTCAGCCGTCGCATGTTCTCGCGAAGCTGATCGGGAGAGGGCAGCGCGCGAAACTTCTGCTCCCACTGCCGCTCGGTCGCAGACGACTCAGTGCTGTATCCGATCAGAGGTTTTGGGTTGGGAGACGCTGCGGGAGCTGACGCTTCTTGCGCGATTCCATATTGGAGAAAAGAGAGGATCAGGGT